>NZ_JBJGED010000033.1:0-77448 GCF_045062745.1 Paenibacillus sp. HJGM_3 | reverse complement strand
CTCCTCAAGCAAAACCGACCGATTATTGCTTCCCTTCAGCTAGCCTATCGAGGGCATTTCCACTTTTAATCTTGCGCCACCTAAGTAGTAACGGTTAGCCTTACAATGACGGCAGAATCGAAGGATTTACCCGCGAAATTGTAAGGCTGGTTGGCTTAATTGTAAACTTAGGTTAACAACAACGAAAACAACAAACAGCACGCCTCCCAACGAGAGAGGCGTGCCTGACTTGCTCTTAATACTACAACTCCCCCACAGAAGCTGGGGAAGGACCTCGAAGCGAGGCGGAGAACCGAAGTGGAGAGTGAGAAGAATACTTGCCGGCGAGTTTTGGCTTGAAGCTCCATACCACTAGCAAAATCATAAGAAGGAGCTTCAAACAAGATGTTTGAGCAAAGGCAAGTGTCTTCTCACTCGGAACGGCTGCGGCTCTCCATCACTGTCGCTTGACCCTGAACGGCACCCGCTTTTTTTCGTCGTGCCTACTGCACCAGCTTCTCCATCTCCTCGATCAGGCCCTGGAACACGCTCATAGCCTGACGAATCGGCTCAGGCGAAGACATGTCGACGCCCGCGCGCTTCAAGATCTCGATCGAGAAGTCGCTGCCGCCGCTCTTCAGGAAGCCGAGGTAGCGGTCGACGGCCGGCTGGCCTTCGTCCAGAATTTGCTTCGAGAAGCTCGTCGCCGCCGAGAAGCCGGTCGCATACTTGAACACGTAGAAGCTGTTGTAGAAATGAGGGATGCGCGCCCATTCCATCTCGATATCCTGGTCGACGACCATCGCATTCCCGTGATATTGCTTATTGAGGTCGTAATAAATCTTGCTCAGATCTTGATGCGTCAGCGATTCGCCGGCTTCCGCTTTCTCGTGAACGATTTTCTCGAACTCCGCGAACATCGTCTGCCGGAACACGGTCGTCCGGAACTGGTCGGCGTAGTATGTGAGCAGGTACATTTTTTCCTTCGGATCGGTCGACTTCTTCAGCATATAATCCATCAGCAGCGCTTCGTTGAGCGTGGAAGCCACCTCGGCGAGGAAAATCGTATACTGCGCGTCCCGATAGTTCTGATTGGCATCGGACAAGTAAGAATGGATCGCATGGCCCATCTCGTGCGTCAAGGTGAACATGCTGTTCAAGTTGTCCTTGTGGTTCAGCAGCACATAAGGGTGCGTACCGTATGCGCCCCAGCTGTAAGCGCCGCTGCGTTTGCCTTCATTCTCGTAAACGTCGATCCAGCCGTTCGTGAAGCCGTCCTTCAGGATCTCGCGATATTTCTCGCCCAGCGGCTTGACGCTCTCCATGACGGTCTTCTTGGCGTCCTCGAACGTGATGTCCATCTTGTACTCCTCCACGAGGGGAGCGAACAGATCGTACATATGCAGCTCGTCGACCTTGAGCAGCTTCTTCCGCAATTCCATATAACGGTGGAGGAGCGGAAGGCTCTCATGGATCGTGGCGATCAGGTTCGTATACACGCTGACCGGAATATTGTCGCCGTACAGCGTCGCCTCCAGGGCGGACGGGTATTTGCGAGCTTTGGAGTAAAATAAATTTTTTGTTACATTCGCGTTTAAGGTCGAGGCGAGCGTGTTCTTTTGCTTCGCATATGTGGCGTACATCGCCTTGAAGGCGGCTTCGCGCACTTCGCGCTTCGGGCTCTCCAGGAACTGAATGTAGCGGCCGTGCGTCAGCTCGACCTCTTCGCCTTGCTCGTTCTTCACCTTCGGGAACTTCATGTCGGCATTGTTGATCATGCCGAAGATGGTGCTCGGCGCCGACGACAGGTTGCCGACCTGAGCCATCAGCGCTTCCTCGGCCTTGGACAGGATGTGCGGCTTTTGGCGCAGCATGTCTTCCAGCGTCTTCTTGTATTCGCTGAGCTCTGGATTAACGACCATTGCCTTCAGCTCCTCGTCGGACAGGGCGAGAATTTCCGGCGTAATGAACGATGTCGCTTCCCCTACTTCGACGCTAAGTTTTTTGGATTTTTCGGAGAGCGCTTGATATGTGGCGTCCGCCATATCTTCATGATGCTTCATGTTGGCGTATACGTACAGACGCTCGGTATGTAGGGAGATGTCGTCGTCGAGCTTGAAGCACGCTTTGACGGCGTTCGCATCCTTCAATTTGCCTTCGAACTGGCCGACTTGCTTCAGCAGAGACTTTACTTCCTCGTACTCGGCGTCCCACTGCTTCTGGCTGGCGAACAAATCTTCAACCTTCCAGCGGTGTTCCTTCGCAACCTCCGAACGCTTCAATACTTGATTCATAGGTACCCTCCTAGTGGATAATTTCGGTAATCCTTGGGAAGCTGCATCCTGCGTGGCTTGAACGGATGAGACCGGCCAGGCGGCGGCCGACAGGGAGACAGAGAGCAGGGACAGGGTCAGGGCGGCGGGCAACAGTTTCATGAGTGTTGGTGCTCCTCGGCTCCGTAGTCTTTATTCGGGGCCCCGCGGGACAGGCCGGATCATCATCCAGGCCAGCTACCTGTGCGGGGACAGTTTCCCTAGTATGACCGCCGGAGCGCGTCCTTATGAAAAGTTTGCTAGCCGAACGAACCGATCATGCTGTAGAGCAGCAGGAAAAACGAACAGCTCACGAGCAGGATCGCGATCAAGGCCATGAACCGTCTCAGCTGAGGCGGGATCGTGTCCCGCGACAGGATCAAGACGAGTGCCAGCGAGAAAGACACGATCGTGAACAAAATAACCGATCCGGTGTCGAGCACAGCCCATCCTCCTTCTTCTCCATCCTTGCATTCCATTCTCCACGAGCGCGCCGAATTCCTTTTTTACACCGGTTGTTACCGATTTCTTACTAACATATGATGGCGGTGTCAATATATTATACCGTGCGGCCAAGCCGATGCAAGTCGGAGAACGGCTACAACGGTTTTCTCCCTTGACGGTACAAGGACAGCCCGCTACGATGGAACAATAGTAAGAATCCGCATAAGAGCTGACCTACAAATGTGTAGGATGAAGGAGGCAGTTCCCCCGTTGTTGAAACGATTTTTTACGTATTATGTTCCTCACACCCGGTTATTCGTCCTTGACTTTACGTGCGCGATCGTAGCGGCACTGCTCGAGCTCGCCTTCCCGCTCTCCGTGCAGTGGATGATCGATTCGCTGCTCCCGACCGGCCGATGGTCGACCATTACGGCAGCCGGCGCCGGCTTGCTCACACTATACCTGGTCAGCATGGGGCTGCAGTTCGTGGTGAACTATTGGGGCCACAAGCTCGGCATCAACATCGAGACCGACATGCGTCAGCAGCTGTTCAGCCATGTTCAGAAACTATCGTTCCGCTTCTTCGACAATACGAAGACGGGCCATGTGATGTCGCGCCTCACGAACGATCTGTTCGATATCGGCGAGATGGCGCATCACGGTCCGGAAGATTTCTTCATTGCCTGCATGACGTTCGCCGGAGCCTTCGGGATTATGCTGACGGTCAATTGGCAGCTCGCCGTCATCACGTTCCTCGTCGTGCCGGTGCTCGTCTGGCTGATCGTCTATTTCAATAAAAAGCTGAACGCTGCCGCGACCCAGATGTTCTCTACGATCGCAGACGTGAACGCCCGCGTGGAAGACAGTGTAGCCGGCATCCGGGTCGTGAAGTCGTTCGGCAACGAGTCGTTCGAGGAATCGCGGTTCCGCACGAACAACGCCGCCTTCCGCCTGGCGAAGCTGCGGTCGTACCTCGCGATTTCATTCAGCTCCTCCGGCATATACATGCTGACCCGGCTCATTTCGCTGATCGTGCTGATCTGCGGAGCGTGGTTCGCCTATCAGGAGAAGCTGAGCTACGGCGAGCTCGTCGGCTTCCTGCTCTACGTGAACATTTTCCTGAAGCCGATCGACAAGATCAACGCCCTGATGGAGAACTATCCGAAGGGGATGGCCGGGTTCAAGCGGTTCTGCGACCTGCTTGACACCGAGCCCGACGTGGTCGACGCACCGGACGCGATCGAGGTGAAGCAGCTGCGGGGCAACATCCGGTTCGATCAAGTCACGTTCGGTTACGAGAATCATACGAAGGTGCTGAGCCGCGTCGATCTGAGCATCCGCGAAGGGGAGACGGTGGCGTTCGTCGGGCCGTCCGGCGCCGGAAAATCGACGCTGTGCAGCTTGATCCCGCGCTTCTACGAAGTCGACGAAGGCGTGATCTCGATCGACGGCCTCGACATCCGCCGCATGACGCAGCGCTCGCTGCGGTCGCACATCGGCATCGTGCAGCAGGACGTCTTCCTGTTCAACGGCACAATGCGCGAGAACATTGCCTACGGCCGGCTCGGCGCGAGCGACGCAGACATCCTCGAGGCCGCCCGCCGGGCGCATCTCGGCGCGCTCATCGACTCGCTGCCGGACGGCCTCGACACGCTCATCGGCGAGCGCGGCTTCAAGCTGTCGGGCGGCCAGCGCCAGCGGCTCGCGATCGCGCGCATGTTCCTGAAGAATCCGCCGATCCTGATTCTGGACGAAGCGACGTCTGCCCTCGATACCGAGACAGAGGCGGTCATCCAGCAGTCGCTCGAGGAGCTCGCGGTGAACCGGACGACACTCATCATCGCTCACCGGCTCGCGACGATCCGCCATGCGGACCGCATCGTCGTCGTCACCGAGGAAGGCGTCGAGGAGCAGGGCACGCACGAACAGCTCATGGCGGCGGACGGCGTGTACGCCCGGCTGCACCGCGCACAGTTCGCGGCATTGGTCGAGGCGTGATAATAGCAAGAAGGGGGAGTCCGTGGGGACTCTCCTTTTTTTCGGAAAAAATCGTCTTGACTCTCCTCTTAGGGGAGACTTTAAGCTACATAAGGAAAGGAGGGATGAGCCGTGTTGTACACGGTAAAAGAAGTGTCGGAACTGTCCAACGTTACGGTCAAAACGCTTCATTATTATCACAAGATCGGTCTCCTCATGCCGAGCAAGGTAAGCGAAGCCGGATACCGGTTGTACGAAACGAAACAGTTGGAACGTCTGCAAGAGATTTTATTTTTCAGAGAATTGGATTTCTCCTTGGATCAAATTAAGGAAATGTTGGAACATGATGCGGACCGGTTATCCATTCTTTCCCGGCAGGAGGAATGGATGCTGAGTCGCAAACTTAGGCTGGATACCATCGTTCAGACGTTGCGTAAATCCATAGCCAGTATACGGGGAGGGAAAACTATGGATAAAAATGAAATGTTCAAGGGTTTTGAAAACGAGGAGGCGTGGAACAAAGCGCTAGCCGAGCAAAATGAATATTTGAAGGAATCTTATGGGATGGAGCCTGTAAAGGTTGCCCCGGCGGATGTTGAGGAATTAAACGAACAAGCGGTCGAAGCTATGACCTTCATGAATCAAATGGCAGCCTCATTACGGGAGGGCATTAAGCATAACGATGAAGCAGTAGTGAGTAGGATTCGTTGTCATCTTGAGTTTATGAATAGGCACGGGCATAAGATTTCGGCTAAAGACTTTGCAGATCAGACGCGATTTTTTCTAAGCGATGACTTTCATCTTAAGATGCTCGAAGGTCAGCAAACCGGGTTGGCTTATTATGTTTCAGCTGCGGCAGAGTTTTACATGGCATCGAACCCATAGAATGGAATCATTTGCTGGTTGAATTTGATTATACAAATGTTTCACCTGGTAAGCGGATTTACTGTTTATCATAATTATTATGGTATACGAACCATTAGGGGTGTCTGAATGATGAAGCAAAACAAATATGATGATGTGAATTTTTATTCGGCGTATGAAAAAATGCCGCGTTCAGTGAAAGGTCTAGAAGGAGCAGGGGAATGGCATGTATTGCAAGCTTTATTACCGGATTTGCGAAATAAGAGTGTCCTGGATTTGGGTTGCGGTTTTGGGTGGCATTGCCGATATGCTCGTGAGCAGCAAGCAAGTTCCGTGGTAGGAGTAGACATATCCGAGAAAATGCTTCAAAAAGCCCGTGAACTTACGGATGACCCTTTGATTACGTTTATCCAATCGCCGATTGAAGACATCCGTTTTTCAGAAGCGCAATTTGACGTGGTTATCAGTTCATTAGCCTTTCACTACATGGAGTCTTTTGAAGCTATCTGCAACAAGGTATATAGTTGCCTAAAAGCAAAAGGGGCCTTTATATTTTCCGTTGAACATCCAATTTTCACTTGCCGAGCCGAACAAGATTGGTATTATGATGACCAAAGAAATCGTCTGCATTGGGCGGTCGATACCTACCAAAATGAGGGGGTTCGTGAAACAGCATTTCTAACTGATAACGTGATAAAATATCACCGAACGTTTTCGACCTACATGAATAACTTAATTAACGCTGGTTTCAGTATTAAAGCGGTGAAAGAACCAGCTCCTTCCGAGGAAATGCTGCAAACCATTCCTGAAATGAAGGATGAATTGCGAAGACCCATGTTTTTAATTATATCAGCCGAAAAGCTCTGAGCCTCTCCATCAGTAAGCATCACGCGACACTCATCCGTGTTATGAAACTGTAACGGGGAACTTTAGCTGAATCAACCGCCTCCAAAAAAAGGCGGTTTTTCTTTTGGAGTAAATCAATAAGATATAACATAAGTCACGGTAGTACACGCCATGAAATAAAACGCCAAAAATATTAGAAGTAATTGAAGTATTATTACCAGATATGTCTTATAATGATCTTTAGAAGTGGAAACGGTTTCAATAACAGGGGGCTAAACGGGATGTCGATCTCCAAGGTGCGCAAGTTTCGGCTCGCATTATTTTGGCGGCTGTTCGCCAACTACTTCATCGTCATTCTCGTTCCGGTTATTGTCGCGAGTATGCTGGCGCATTTCCTGGTTGTCCGGACGATCGAGAAGGATGCGGAGAAGCTGAACGACGTCATCATCAGTCATTTCTCCGATCAGACCGATACCGCTCTGAACGCGCTCAAGGTGCAGATGATCAACATGCTCAGCTCGAGCAACGTCTCGAGTCTGCTGCGCATGGCGAACGAGTCCCGTGATAACCCGCAGCGCACCGAGCATGTCTACTCGCTCCGAGAACAGCTCACGAAGCTGCAGGCGGATCAGCTGGTGTCGAAAGCGTTCATGGTGCTCGCCGAGCGCGATCTGGTGATTGACGTAGACATCTACACGGACAAAAGGTACTTCTTCGAGAAGTACTACCCTCAGCCGGCGGACGGGAGTGCAGCCTATCTCGCGAACTTCAACGGCAAGAAGATGATGGACTTCGTCGACCGGGACCCGTACGGCTTGTCGGCTGTAATGAGCTATCCGTTCAATACCGAAAAACCGGAAGTGTACCTCGTCGTCGTCTTCAACCAGGCCAAGCTGGGCGAGCTTATCAGCATCCCGGAGCAGTGGGTGACCGGTACCGCAATCGCGAGCAGCACGGGCCGCATCCTGAACCAGTATGGACTGAACGAGAAAGAGATCGGCGCCGTGCTGGAGCATACCCGCAGCAATTCCGCCGGCTCCGAATTTCTGGTGACCGATGAAGCGGCGCTCTCGCTCGTGAAGTCGCGTTTCGACGACTCGTGGTATTATGTCACGATCGCGGACTTGCGCACGCTTATGAAGCCGGCTCATATAACGCGCATGATCAGTTGGGCGTTCCTCGTCTTCTTCGTCGTGGTGGGAAGCTTCGTCTCCTACTACTTGAGCCGTCGGGTGTACCGGCCGATCAAGGAAATTACCGAGGAGAACAAGGAGCTGTCCCAGCGGGTGAGCGGCATGTTCCCCGTCGTACAGGAGCAGTTCATCGCCAAAATCATCCATGGCGAATTCCGCGACGAGCTGTCGATCGAATATTACGCGAGGGAGATTCATTTCGCCTATCAGAAGCATGCGCAGCGCACGGTTCTGTGCGTCGCCTTCCATTACAACGCGGCCGAATACGAGCAGCTGTCCGAGACGACGAAGTCGTTCATGCTCGTGGAGCTGCGGGAACGGCTGTTCAAGTCGACGCCGTCGGTCATCTGGCTGTGCCAGACGAAGCCGGACGTGCTCGCTTGCGTCGTACAGCACGACCCGTTCCTGCACTTCGGCGCGGAGGAAGCCGCGAACATCGTCAGCGTCGTGCTGGAGTCGTACAGCCGCTACTTCAAGTCGACCGTCGGCATCGGGAAGACGGTGAACGCGATGGAGGAGCTGCACGAATCTTACTCGCAGGCGCTTGCGGTGCTGCAGAACCGAGGGCTCGACGCGGACGTGGAGATTTGCCGGAGCCCTACGGTGTGGGAGAAGACCCAGTGGGAGAGCTTCCTGTCGGTCCAGGACGTGAGCCGCATCATGAACCAATACAAGACGCGGGAATACGACCTGCTGCTGCAGTTCGTCCTCCATATGCTCGAGGAAGGCAGCCGCAAGCGCGCTCCCGCCATTCAGGTCAAGTATTGGTGCACGGACGTGCTTAACACATGGATCCGGGCGATCGAGTCCGAGCAGCACGACTTCAACGTGCCGTTCTTCTCCAGCCTGTTCGAGCGGCTGAACCGGTGCATGACGTGGGAGGAGCTGCGGAGCTGCTTCCAGGACATCCACGCGGCGCTGTTCCGGACCGAGGAGCCCGATGGGCGGGCCCAGCAATTTTCCGATATTTTGGCGTATATTCATGAGCACTACAACGAAGAGCTGTCGATCGAATATTTCGCCGGGCTGATGAACATGTCGAACGGGCATTTCAGCCGAACGTTCAAGGAAGAGGTCGGGGAGAAGTACGTGGAGTATATAGCGAAATACCGGCTCAAGATGGCAAAGCAATATTTGCTCGAGACCGACCTGCGAATCGACGATATAGCGGAACGGATCGGCTACTGGGGGCGCAACTCCTTCATCCGTACGTTTCGCAAATATGAAGGCATAACGCCGGCCCAGTATCGCTCCATTCACCAGTAAACGGACAGAGACTTCATTTTTTCCGAAGTCTCTTTTTTTTCCTCAGGAATTCGTCCGATGCCCGCCGAACCGCGCCGCAATGCGTCGGCAAAAATGGAGACGTCCTGCAATTATGCATGCTTTACGGGGAAGGCCGGGGTTCGCTATAGTTAAGCCACACCAATTGAAAACGCTATCAGGAGGAGGCGGAACATGCTGCAACAGACAAGTACGATCCGTAAAAAGCATATCGGGCACATGCTGTGGAAGCACAAGGCATTGTACCTGCTTATGCTGCCTGGGATTCTGTACTACATCATTTTCAAATACGCGCCGATGTACGGAGTCATTATCGCGTTCCAGGATTATTCGATGGGCCGCGGCATATTAGGCAGCAAATTCGTGGGCCTGAAGCATTTCATCGAATTCTTCTATGTGAATCCGGATTCGTGGAAGCTCGTCCGCAATACGATCATGCTGAACGTCTACGACCTGCTGTTCCACTTCCCGGCTCCGATTATCCTGGCGCTCTTGTTCCACGAGCTGAGGAACAAGATGTTCAAGCGGTTCGTCCAGAGCATCAGCTACATGCCCCATTTTCTCTCGACGGTCGTCATCGCGGGCATTCTCGTCACCTTCCTGTCCCCTCAGACCGGGATTATCAATTTGCTCCTGGTGAAGCTGTTCGGGATCGAGCCGATTTTCTTCCTCGGTCAGCCGGGCTGGTTCCGTACGATCTACGTCAGCTCGGAGATTTGGCAGAAGGTTGGCTGGGGGACGATTCTGTACCTCGCCGCGATCGCGGGCATCGACCCGACGCTGTATGAAGCGGCCAAGATGGACGGCGCAAACCGGTTTCAGCAGATGCGCCATATCACGTTCGTCGGCATGGTGCCGGTTATGATCATTCTGTTCGTGCTGACGCTTGGGCATTTCATGGAAACCGGCTTCCAGAAAATCCTGCTGATCTACAATTCGATGAATTACGAGACGTCGGACGTTATCAACACGTTCGTGTACCGGCGCGGGATTCTGGACGCGGACTTCAGCTTCGCCACCGCGGTCGGGCTGTTCCAGTCGGCGATCGGCCTCGTTCTCGTCGTAGGGGCCAACCGGATCGCGCGGCGCTACTCGGAGACGAGTCTATGGTAGGAAGGAGGGGGCATCCATGAAAATCAAATCGACCGTCGGCTCGCGTATTTTCGATACGTTCAACATCCTGTTCATGCTCGTGCTCATCTGCGTCATGGTTTATCCGATGGTGTACGTGCTCAGCGCGTCCATCAGCGACAACGCCCAAGTGGCGAGCGGCAAAGTGTTGCTGCTGCCGAAGGATGTGACCCTCGTCGCCTACGAGCAGCTGGTGAAAAATCCGGATCTGTGGGTCAGCTATTGGAACACGATACGCTACACCGCGGTTCACGTCGTGCTTACGCTGATCGCCACCGCGGCCATGGCGTACCCGCTCGCCAAGAAGTGGCTGCCCGGGCGCCGGCTCATTCTCGTGTTGTGCGCATTCACGCTGTTGTTCAGCGGAGGGATGATTCCTACGTTCCTCGTCGTGCAGAAGCTCGGCATCCTGAACACGATCTGGGCGATCGTTCTGCCCACCATGATCAGTACCTGGTATTTGTTCATTATGAGGACGTTCTTTGAGGCGCTGCCCGAAGAGCTGGAGGATGCGGCGACAATCGACGGCTGTTCCTCGTTCCAAGTGCTGCTGCGCATCGTAATCCCGCTCTCAATGCCGGTGATGGCGACGATCGGCCTGTTCACCGCCGTGAACCAGTGGAATGCATTCTTCGACGCGCTCATCTACATGAACGACCGCTCGATGTACCCGCTGCAGATCATGCTGCGCAACATCCTCGTAGCCGGCTCGACGATCCAGGCTGAGGGCGATCTGAGTCTTATGCAGACGATGAAATACGCGATCATCATCATCGCCACATTGCCGATTCTGTGCGTGTACCCGTTCATCCAGAAATATTTCGTCCAGGGCACGATGATCGGCGGCATCAAAGGATAGTTCTAGATTCTCCGGAATCTAACGCTATAGAGCACTTATAATCTCAGGGAGGGTAACGCATGAAAAAAACGTTGGCACTCACACTCACCACGGTACTGCTAGGAGGGCTGGTCGCAGCGTGCTCCAATGATTCGGGCAAAGCGCCGGCGGCAAGCGGCGACACGAAGAAGCCCGATGAGACGAAGAAGCCGATCACATTCTCATGGCTGGCTTACGACCGGCCGGAAGGCAAGGTGCGCACGGACTGGGAGATCTTCAAGGAGATCGAAGCGAAGACCGGCGTCAAGGTAGATTTCCAAGTGGTGAGTCAGGAAGGGCTGAAGGAGAAAAAGCAAATCATGATCGCGACGAACGCGGTCACGGACTTCATCCAAGTCGACACGCTGGAAGGCCGTCAATACGGGCCGGATAAAGTGTTCCTGAACCTGAAGGATTACCTGGACAAAGCGCCGAACTTGAAAAAGTTTTACGAGAAATATCCCGAAGCCAAAGCGGTCGCAACCGGATTCGACGGCGGCATCTATACGGTGCCGGTCATCGAGGGCGATGCGGAAGGGAAAGGGTTCAACTTCATCTGGTACGCGCGCAAGGACATCATGGATAAGTACTCGCTGAAGGCGCCGACCAATCTGGACGAGTTTTATACATTCCTGAAGACGCTGAAGGAGAAGCAGCCGGATACTTACCCGCTGATCAACAACGCGCTCGTCGGCGATACGGGCCTGTTCACGACGTTCGGCCGGGCGTTCACTGGGATTCACGGGTTCTTCAACCTGGATCCGTCGACCGACAAATACGCGTTCGCTCCGGCGCACAAAGGCTACAAGGACTCGCTGATCTACCTGAACAAGCTGTACAACGAGAAGCTGCTCGATCCCGAATTTTCGATCATCACCCAAGCGCAATGGGAGGAGCGGATTCTTCGGGGCAAATCGCTCGTCACCTACTTCTGGAAGGCGGATCTGGAGACGCTCATGGACAAAGGGAAGAAGGCCGGCGCTCCCGACTACACGCTTGGCGCGATCCCTCAGTTCGCCGCCTCCGGCATCAAAAACTATCAATTCTCTCGTCCGGTTGTAGGCGCGGCGGGCCGGGCGATCTCGGCCAAGGTGAAGGACAAGGACCGGGCCGTTCAGTTCCTCGATTACCTGGTGAGCGAGGAAGGGTCCAATTACTTGGCGCTCGGCATCGAAGGCAAGACGTATATGAAGGAGAACGGTAACATCGTCTTCAACAAAGACTTCGGCGCCTCGCCGTTCAACCCGCTTCGCAAGGACTGGGGCGTCTGGTACGACATGATTAACCTGGACAATGCCAAATCCCGCGCGGCATGGGAGTCGAGCCTGAGCGAGAGCGGCAAAGCGATCAACAAGGCTTACGAGTCGTACATCATTCCGGCGCCGAAGCAAATCGTCAAAACGACCGAGGAGCTGGAGCTGGAGAAGTCCAAGCTGAGCGCGCTGAACAAGTTCCTGGAGCAAAAGCTGACCGAGTTCGTAGCCGGCAAGACGCCGATCAACGACAAAACTTATGAGGAGTTCCTCGATCAGGCCAAAAAGCTCGGTTCCGAAGAGCTGCTGAACATGTACAACACCGCTTATACCCGCACGTACGGCAAGAAGTAAGCCCGTATCGCGCGAGGTCTCGCGGCAATCCAGTCTCCCGATAGGAGGGATTCGCATGGCCGAAGCGTTCAAGGTCATTGACGCGGATGTCCATAATGAACAGAACGACAGCGCCCTCGTGCCCTACTTGCCCGAGCCGTGGCGTTCGCGCGTCGCGCAGTCGGGGATCGGCTACTCCGGCTCCGGGTACTACTCGCATGTCGGCGTCATGAAGAAGGACGCCATCCCGCCCGGCGGGGGGAAGGCCGGCTCCGACCCGGACCTGATGATCAAGCAGCTGATCGAGGGGTACAATGTCGAGTATTGCGTGCTGACGGGGGTCGTCTACAACATCTCGACGACCCATGATCCGGACTACGCCGCCGCGATCTGCTCGGCGTACAACGACTTCCTGATCGCCGAATGGCTCGGCCAGCATCGGGCCTTCAAGGGCGCGATGGCCGTAGCGACGCAGGATCCGCATCTCGCGGCCCGCGAGATCGACCGGGTCGGGGGTCATCCGGACATTGTCGAGGTGATGATCTCCAGCGCCGCGCGCTCGCCGCTCGGCCAGCGGGTGTATCACCCGATCTACGAAGCAGCGGAACGCAACGGGCTGCCGGTGGCGCTTCATCCGGGCGCGGAAGGCGGGGGCGGCTCGACCGCCCCTACCGCCGCCGGGTATCCATCCCGCTATATCGAGTGGCATACGTGCTTGTCGCAAATGTTCATGGCCCATCTCGTCAGCATGGTGACGGAAGGGATCTTCGAGAAATTCCCGCGGCTCAAGGTCGTGCTCACCGAGGGCGGGATCGCCTGGCTGCCTCACTTGATGTGGCGGCTCGACAAGAACTACAAGGCGCTTCGGGCGAGCGTCCCGTGGCTCAAGAAGCTGCCCAGCCAGTATATCCGCGAGCACTGCTACGTGACGACCCAGCCGATCGAAGAGCCGGACAATCCGCAGCATATCGTCGACCTGTTCAACATGATCGATGCGGAGAACATGATCTTGTATTCGAGTGACTATCCGCATTGGGACTTCGACTCCCCGACCATGGTTCTGCGGAAGCTTACGCCGGAGCAGAGGCAGAAAATTTTCTACGACAACGCCAAACGGTTGTACAACCTTTAAGCGACGGAGGGCCCTATGACGGTACATTACGTGGCGGATGCGGACGACATCCCTGAAGGCGGCCACACGGTCGTCACGATCGAGGGGCGCAGCATCGGCATCTACCGGGTGCAAGGCGAATATTACGCCCTGCACAACTATTGCCCGCACCAAGGAGCGCCGATGTGCGCCGGTTATGTCTCCGGAACGACGCTGCCCTCGGGCGTCTACGAATACGAATACGGCCGGGCGGGAGAGATTCTCCGCTGCCCGTGGCACGGCTGGGAGTTCGACATTCGGACCGGCAAGTCGCTGTTCAGCGACAAGGTCCGGGTGAGGGCGTACCCCGTACACGTCAAGGACGGCAAGATCGGGGTGGAGCTGGCGCCGCAGTCTTCAAAAGCGTCAGGCGTACATCAGTAGTTCACACAGCCAAGCCCCCGATAGTCGGGGTGTCTTGGCTGTTTAATCATTAAGCACACCATTTCCATTCTGCACATAATATGTTAAAATCTCATTGGAATAGTCGGAAATAAAGGAATGGTGTGTGTTTATGTCCATCACGATTTTTGCCATTTTGATCGCCTTTTTCTTCGCCATGAATATAGGCGCTAGCGGCGCGGCTGCGGCCATGGGGGTCGCGTACGGCAGCGGCGCGATCAAGCGGAGGCGGCTCGCGCTGGTGCTGGTCGCGATCGGCGTGTTCCTGGGGGCTTATCTCGGTGGGGGCGAGGTCGTCAAGACGCTCGGCTCTGGCATCGTCCCGTCGTCCCTGCTCACCGTCCATCTGGTCTTAATCATCCTCGTGTCGGCCACGCTCACGCTGTTCGGCGCCAATCTGCTCGGCATCCCTCTGTCGACCAGCGAAGTGACGGTCGGCGCCGTCATCGGCGTCGGAGTCGCGTATCAGTCTTTATACACGAAGGAAATATTGTGGATCGTGTCCTTTTGGGTCATCATTCCGCTCGTCGCCTTCCTGATCGCATATGGCGCCGGGTATGCGGTTCGCTGGCTGGAGCGGCGGGATGCGCGCTGGAAGGGCGTGGGCTCCGGACGATGGAAGCGGGTGCTGACGCTGCTGGTGATCGGCGCGGGGCTGCTGGAAGCGTTCTCCGCGGGCATGAACAATGTCGCGAACGCCGTCGGGCCTCTGGTAGGCGCGGGCATCATGAGTGCGGAAGCAGGCGTACTGTGGGGCGGCCTGTTCGTCGCGGCCGGTGCGGTGCTGCTCGGCGGGCGGGTGCTGGAGACCAACGGCAAGAAAATTACGAAGCTATCGCTGCTGCAAGGGATCGTGATCTCCAGTACGGGCGGCCTGCTCGTCATTTGGGCCTCGCTTCTCGGCATTCCGGTCCCGCTGACGCAGGTCACGACGACGGCCATCCTCGGCATAGGCACCGCCGACAACGGTTACCGCTTTTGGCAGAAAGGGATCATCCTGAAAATCGTGAAGGTATGGATCGTCTCCCCCGTGCTCTCCCTGGTCGTTTCTTTCACCTTAGTGAAGACTTTCATCGAGCCGTCCCCTTACATTTTGCTCGTGCTGGCTGCGCTATTGGTGGCTGCCCTTGGCGTAAGGAGCTTGTATAAGACAATTCAGTTCGAGAAGCGGTCGTTGAACGAGGAAGGCGCGGGGATCTAACCGCAATGCACAACAGCAAACCCGTCCGGGTCCGGACGGGTTTTGTAACATGGAGAGCTGTTACTCACCTAAGCGAAGGCATCAACCTTTTTACCGCTAACTTGCAAAAGGCGCGAAGAGAGAGCGCTGGCAGTTGGGTAGTAAGGGCAAGTGTTACTACTTAGTTTCAAACCGACTGTATCATGCTCTACCTGACATCCCCAACCCTGAAAACTAGGTGGTGTGAACCAGTAGAGTGATGGGACAACGCTATTCGTCCTGATACGACCTTATCTTGAAAAATAGCGGTTTGTCACAGCGTTATTCATACGCTTTTGCCCAAAAAGAGCCGGTCAAAACGGCATTAAGGTGATGCCGTAACGTTATTTTACCTCAATGGGGTTAATTTCGAGGAGTAACGTTATGCGGCAGCGTTATTTGTATGATTGCAGCAGGCGGTCCGGGTATATCATTCCGATTGCACCCACACTGCTTACACCTCGCGAAACCTCGCTAAGATGCTCAATCGCTCTTCTTCCGTCCCCTGGAACCGCTCCGGGCTGAACCGCTGCTCCGCCCAGTGCATCAGAGCCGGACGGCTAAGAAATTCATGATTGTCTTCGCCCCACTGGTCCGAGATCTCCCGTACGATGATCCGCGTGCCATGAACCTCCACATTGATCATGTTCCATTTATCTTGTTTGTACACTTGTACCTTTTTGATCGAGCCCATCTCGTTTCCCGCTCCATTCCCTGTCATCTGGTAGCATCATATCGCAATCGGACGAGGAAATCAATGATCCGGGCTCATCCGGGCCCACCGACGCGGGGGCAGTCCGGTCAAGGAATCGATATGTTGCTCATTCCATTCTGAATCCCGAACCGTCATTTAGCTGCCCAAAAACTTTGTTAGTTTTGTTATACTATCATTAATTAATTTGGAACTGAGCTCAAAAAAGCTCAAATAAAGGAGTGGGGTTCATGGCGATCAAAGTGGGCATTGCCGGTGCAAGGGGGTTAAGCGCGCTGATGGGGTTTCGCTCCATAGAGGGCGTGGAGGTGACGGCTCTATGCGACCTGGATGCGGACTACCTGGACGCTCAGGCTCGGAAGTACGGCATTCCGCACACGTACCGGATTTTCGAAGACATGCTCGCCACGGACATCGATGCGGTCGTGATCGCCACGCCGATGCAGCTCCATGTCGGCCAGACGATCGCGGCTCTGCAAGCGGGCAAGCATGTGCTGTGCGAGGTGACGGCCGGGGTCACGATGGACGAGCTGTGGTGGTTGAAGGAAACGGTGGAAGCAAGCGACAAGGTGTATATGATGGCGGAGAATTGCTGCTACATTCCGGAGAATCAGATCGTCAACCGCATGGTCGAGGAAGGCTTGTTCGGTACCGTATACTTCGGCGAGGGCGAGTACATTCATGACATCAAAGCGCTTGCCATAGGCAACCGGCGCAATCCGGAGAAGACCAGCCGGACGAAGACGTGGCGCCATTACTGGCAGCTGGGCAAGCGCGGGGCGTTCTATCCGACGCATAGCCTGGGCCCGGTCATGAAATGGTTCAAAGGGGACCGCATCCAATCGATCGCTTGTATGGGTACGGGGTGGCATACCGCACCCGAGTTCCGCCAAGAGGATACAAGCATCACGCTGTGCCAGCTAGAGAGCGGCAAGCTGATCAAGCTTCGCATCGATTGCATCTCCAATCGGCCTATCAATGCCGCCTATTACACGTTGCAGGGAACGGAAGGCTGCTACGAGGCTCCGAGAGGGTTAGGGGACACGCACAAAATATGGCTCCGCTCCATGGGGGACAAGGCCGACCAAGCGAGCTGGAGACCGCTCTCCGACTATACCCGCTACTTGCCGGATCGCTATAAGCAGGCGAGTGCAGAGCAGCAGCAAGCCGAGCATGGGGGCTCGGATTTCTATATCGTGCACGATTTCATCGACGCGATCCGGAACGGCACGCCGCCGGCGGTCGACGTATATGATGCGTGCGAATGGACGGCGGTCGGGCTGCTGTCCGAGCTGTCGGTCATGAACGGCGGACGCGTCATGGAGATGCCGGACTTCCGCGGGGCGAATGCGTACAAGGACCAGATTATTAAGCTGTAAAACGAACAATCCCTTGTTTCCATCGCAGGATGGGAGCAAGGGACCGCTATTTTATCGTACGCGTCTGCCAAGGCGTCTAGCGTACCGATACATTTTCCTATAGATCGATTTGTCCTTCAGCTTGTTGAAGATATAAGGATCGGGGTTCGTGTTGACTTCAATGATCCACGGTTTTAAGTCTTTGCCGACTCCTACATCGATCCCGATCATGTTCATTTTCGGGTACGTTTTGTTCATGGCTTTCGAAATTCGGATGCCCAAGCTTTTTAACTTCCGCGTATAAGCCGCCATTCTCCCATCGCTGTGCAGATGCGGCTTTAATAAAACGCTCAACGGCAGGGGCTTGCCGCCATTGTGAAAATTGGTTACGATTTTTTTCGCTTGAGCCTGCCTTCCAATCACGCCGGTTGCTTCCCATTGCCCCCTCGGATCCTTTTGGACCATCACTCTTATATCGAAGCGTCTATTTTGATATTTTAGTAATTCAATTCCTCGTTGAGCGATGTATAAAATGCGGGATTTCGTTTTTAAGAGCGAGTTATACATCGAATCATAATCTCGGAACGTTCTTACTTTTGTGCCCTTTTGATAACGGTACTTGGCGGTGGAGTCCCTGCCCGATACTCTCTCTACCCGGATCACACCCAAGCCGAACGAGCCGGCGATCGGTTTGACATAGACCATCCGGTATTGTTTCAACATCGCGTACAACGCGGATTTCGTCATAATTCTCGTTTTTGGAATGTACGGTTTGATCTGACTGTGTTTGAGAAGCACTTTCGTTTTTACCCACTTGCTGGGAATGTGCATTCCGGATTTTCTCACTAGCCTACCTCCATCTATTGTCATTTTCAAGCCAGTCAACGGAAGATTCCCATTGATTTTTGCATGGATAATCTAATGTATGTACGAGACCTCTTCCTGTCCTGAGGCATGTAACCTAGCATCTCTTAAAATTTCAAAGTAAACAATTCATGGCGCCAGCATATCCTAATCCTGATACTTGTCAAATGGAGATGAAGCGATGCCAGCCCACGCCCACACTCGATCGAGCAGCTCTATGCCTATAGACGTGCTGATCCCTGCGATCGAAAAAGATTTGGTCACCCTTCCCCACGTAATCGATGCCGTGAAGAAGCATGTGAAACATCCGATCCGCCGAATCCTGATCGTGGCGCCTTATCGAGAAAAAATAGTCGACATGTGCCGGCGAAAAGGGTGTAAATTCATCAATGAAAATACCGTGCTCCCGTTTACGAAAAAAGATATCCATTACCGGTCGAAGAAGTGGGAACGGTCCGGGTGGCTGTTCCAGCAATTGTTGAAATGGAGCGGCGATAAGTTGTGCAAGTCGGACTATTTTCTGGTCATCGACGCCGATACGGTTCTCATCCGGCCTCATGTGTTCCGATCGGGCGGCCGAACGATGTTTTATTGCCGCACTTGGACCCAACCGGAGTATTACCGTACGTATCGCAGGCTGATGAAGAGGAAGCCGACCGCTCCCCTGTCATTCGTCACCCACTACATGCTGTTCAACCGATCGAAGCTCGCCCAGTTAAAAAGGTCCATCGAAGCCAAGCATCAGACGAAATGGTATACCGCGATTCAAAATAGCATGAATAAAGCGAGAAACTACGGGTTCTCCGAGTTTGAAACGTATGGAAATTACATGTATACCCGCAGTCCCGGGGCTCTTGTTCTCAAGAAGGCGTTGAACAAAGGCCTTTCGATGAAATTCTCGCAAGTTTCACCTGATACGATCAAGAAGCTGGCGGCGAAGTATCGTTCGATTTCTTTCCATAAACGAAAAGGGTACGCGAGAAAGTAATGCGCACACGACCATCGGCAAAGAAAATGTTTGCCGGTGGTTTGTTTTTTTCTCCTTGTAATTGGGCGGCAATGGACTTATAATCGGACCTAACCCGTATGGAGATACGGGCGTTGAGCCGAGCCGAGCAAGAAATCATGAGATGAGGAGAGCTGAGAAGAGATGCATGAAGCGATGCGAGAAAAGAGTTCTTTGAAGCAGGAGCATTATGAACAATTGGGCGTGGCGATGACTTGCCGCTCCTATGCCGAGTACGCGAGGATGTTCGACCTGAGCCCGGAGCGACTGTTCCGGGGGCCTGTGCTGGACGTGGCGGCCGGGGCGTCGTCGTTTGCGGCAGAGGCCGAACGGCTAGGTGTAGAGGTAACGGCGGCGGACCCGCTGTATTCGATGGCGCCGGTGCTGATCCGGGAGAAGGGCTTGGCGGAGATCGAGACGTCAACCGGCAAGCTGGCGGCGCTGCAGCATCGTTTCGACTGGAGCTATTACGGCTCGATCGACGAGCACCGGGCGGGACGCGAGCGGTCGCTGGAACGGTTTTATGAGCATTTCTCGCGAATACCCGACCGGTATGCGCCGGCGTATCTGCCGCATCTGCCGTTCGCAGACGGCGAATTTTCGCTAGTGTTGTGCAGTCACTTCCTGTTCCTGTACCAGGAGCAGTTCGATGCCGCCTTCCACGAAGCGGCCTTGCTCGAGCTGATGCGCGTGTGCCGCCAGGATGGAGAAGCCCGGGTATATCCGCTGCTCTCGCTCCGATGGGAGCGATACCCTCAGCTCGATGAGCTGATGCAGACGCTCGAGCGGAGGGGAATTGAATGCCGGCTGGAGCGGTCGCACTTGCCGTTCATCCCGGGTTCGAGCGAAATGCTCGTCATGCGGCATCTGCCGCGCGAGATTGAACAGGAATAGCTAGGAACGTCTTTACGGAGTTAGTCGGATTAAAGCCGGCTAACTCCTTTTGCTTTTCGACATATTCTCAGGCACTTTCTCGTGCATAAACTGTCCGCTCCCAGGGGAAACCATGAATTGACAGTTGCATAAGGAGCGTGCTGCGCATGAAGCCAACGAAACAACAGCTATCCATCTTCGCCCTAGGCGGCATTAGCGAGATCGGGAAGAACATGTACGTCATTCAATATGCGGACGACATCGTCGTCGTGGACTGCGGCTCGAAGTTCCCGGACGAGAACCTGCTCGGGGTTGACCTGATCGTCCCAGACATTACCTACTTGCTCGAACACGCGGATCAAGTCCGGGGCATGATCGTGACGCATGGCCACGAGGATCATATCGGCGGGATCCCCTATATTCTGAAGCAGCTAAACATGCCGGTCTATGCGACCCGCCTCACGCTCGGGCTGATCGAGTCGAAGCTGCGCGAGCACGGCTTGCTGAGGAGCACCGAGCTGTACGAGATCAATGCGGACTCTAGTCTGGACCTCGGGTCTCTCACCCTCAGCTTTTTCCGCACGAACCACAGCATCCCGGATTGCCTGGGAGTCGTGTTCGATACGCCGGAAGGAACGGTCGTACATACGGGCGACTTCAAATTCGACATGTCCCCCGTGAACGAGCAGTATCCCGACGTACATCGCATGGCGGATATCGGCCGAAACGGCGTGCTCGTCTTGCTGTCCGAGAGCACGAACGCCGAGCGACCGGGCTTCACCCCATCCGAGCGCATGGTCGGCGAGCATCTCGAGGAAGCGTTCCGCAAGGCGGACGGGAAGCTGTTCGTCTGCACGTTCGCCTCGAACGTGCACCGGCTCCAGCAGGTGATCGACGCCGCGATCAAGACGAACCGCAAGCTCGCGCTGCTCGGGCGCAGCATGGTGAACGTCGTGTCGATCGCCGCCGAGCTCGGGTATTTGACCGTCCCCGAAGGGATGCTGATCGAGGCAAGCGACGTGCACCGTTATGCGCCGGAATCCGTCGCCGTGCTGTGCACGGGCAGCCAGGGCGAGCCGATGGCGGCTCTCGCCCGTCTGGCGAATGGGAGCCACCGGCAAGTGGCGGTCGAGCCGGGCGACACGGTCATCATCGCCGCCACGCCGATCCCGGGCAACGAGCGCAATGTCGCGCGCATCGTCGACCTGCTGTTCCAGATGCGGGCCAAGGTCATCTACGGCTCCGGCTCAATGACCGGCATGCACGTCTCCGGCCACGGCAGCCAGGAGGAGCTGAAGCTGATGCTGACGCTGATGAAGCCCCGCTATTTCATTCCGATTCACGGGGAGTACCGGATGCTCTCGCTGCATACTCAATTGGCGGAAGCGGTCGGGGTACGGAAGGACAACATTTTCATTATGGGCAATGGCGACGTGGTCGATCTCCACAACGGGCGAGCCTGGCAGACGCGCAAAATTCCGACGGGCAACACCCTCGTGGACGGACTCGGTATCGGCGATGTCGGCAATATCGTCCTGCGGGACCGCAAGCATCTGTCGGAGGACGGCATCCTGATCGTCGTCATTACGCTTAGCAAGGCCGAGACCAAGCTGCTGTCCGGACCGGATCTGATCTCTAGGGGGTTCGTATACGTACGCGAATCGGAGGGACTGATGGAGGAAGCGAACCGACTGGCGTTGAGGGCGTTCCACCAATGGCTGGAGTCGGGCTCCAATCAGAGCGGGATGCTGAAGCAGATGATTAAGGAATCGCTGGGCCAGTTCCTGTACGGGCAGACGAAGAGGAGACCGATGATCGTCCCCATTCTCATTCAGGTGTAAGTTTGTATTGCCGCCTCCTTTCAACATATGGTACGATTTGGTCGCTAATTGCCGCCTACAACCGGCTGGGCACCGCGGAGAAGGGGAGGCTCACCGATCCGTTCGCCGGGCACTCCATCGGCCGCGCGTTCCAGATCAAAGGTCTGGCTTATGCGGCCCGATGGGTGTCCCGGGGCTAACGGGAGGAGAAAGAAGACTGGACTTTGGTCCAGGTCAAGGGCAATCCGCGGAAGGAGGACTTCCGCCGCGCCGCTATGGTATGATCAAGCCATGGAAACGGGCGTTGCCGCAGGGCGGATGCTCTTGGCGGATGCTCATGATGGATGGAAAAGGAGGTGCAGTATGAAGATTCGCATGATATTGGGCGTCGTCCTGATGTTCCTGGGCGCCTACATGTTCCTGAATCAGGATGGGTCGTACGGGCCGGGGTCGATATTCGCTTATTTCTGGCCGAGCTTGTTCGTCATTCCGGTCGGGCTGTTCTTCCACTGGATGTATTTTTTCATGGTGGGGCGCAAGGGCGTCGGTATGCTTATCCCCGGCGGTATTTTGCTGACGGCAGGTTTCGTATGCCAAGTCGCGATGCTGTTCGACAGCTGGTTCTACATGTGGCCGGGCTTTCTCGCCGCCGTGGCGATCGGGCTGCTCGAGTTTTACTGGTTCGGCGACCGCAACCGGTGGTTGTTGATTCCAATCAATATTTTGATCGTGCTCTCATTGATCTTTTTCCTTGTTTTCTCGGCCGGAGCGTTCTTGGACCAAATGTCCGGACAACCGATCGTCGCCATCGCGATCCTGGTTGTAGGCGCGCTCATGCTAGTAGGGCGTAAGAAGCAATACTGATTCGAGGAAGAATGAAACGCCAAAAAGGGACTGCCGTTTAAGGGCAGTCCCTTTTTGGTCTTACGATTGCCGTGGTACGGCATTCACTCGATAATCGTCAGAATCTCCTCGACTTCCTTGCGAGGCAAGCGGCCCGGGCGCTCGGACGGGTGGCCGAGCGAGATGACCATGTTGATCTCGCGGGTCGCGTCGATGCCCAGGTACTCGCGCAGCCGATCGGCGGCGAGCAGCACCGGCCCGGTCATCGGGCAAGTCGCGAGGCCGCGGGCGTGGGCCGCCAGCATCAAGTTCTGCGACGCGAGGCAGCTGCTCTTGATCCCTTCCTCGGCCCAAACCGCGTCGTCCACGAGGGCGATCGGGTCGAAGATGCGCTCCCGGAACTTGGAATTGTACGGGGTCGCGAGGCACACGATCAGGACGGGAGCGTCGGAGAAAGCGGTCGCGTAAGGGCCGAACGACTTCGTCAGCAGCCGGGCTTCCTTGCTGAGTCCACGTTCCTCCGCCGCCGCCGCACGTTTGTGCAGCTCCTCCCACGTGATCGCCTCGATCTCCTTGATTTTCTCTTTATTCATCACCGCGACGAATTCCCACGTCTGGGAGTTCGTATCACTGGGCGCATACCGCGCGCAGTCGATGAGCTCCCGGATGTCTTCCGCGCTGACCGGCTCGTCGGTAAATTTGCGAACGCTTCTGCGCTCCAGCACAATATGTTTGAAATCCTCGTAATGCATCGCTTGGTTCCGCCTCTTTCAATGAAGTGATCTGCCATGGATGTTGTGACCAGGTCCTAAAACACAACCTCCATTATAGCGGAATCGCGAAGCCTTGTACACCTCGCGCCTAGCCGGCCACGTCCCGCTTGCTGAATACCGTCCAGGACAACGCGACGAAGACGATGTAGTACACGGCGAGCATCGTAAGCGAGAACGGCAGTGTCATGCCCTCGAGCATCGGCTTGTGCCCGGCCGCATACTGCGACAGATCGGTGTTGGCGAACAGGATGTACTTGGCCCAGCTGTATTTCAGCTGTACGAGCACCTGCATGACCGTACCGGAGAGAAACGTCAGGATGAACGTCAGCGCGATAGCCAGTACGCTGCTACGGAATACGGACGAGATCATGAAGGCGAACGTCAAGTTCATGAACAGGTCGATCATGGTATAGCCGTACGCTTGGAGGACGCTCAGCATCGTAAGGTTGCCGGCATCGCCGTTCCCGAAGAAAATCAGCCCGACGATTGCCGTCGCGATGTAGTTCACGACGAGCAGCAGCAGCAAGTACAGAAGTGCGGCAATGTATTTGGACAGCAAAATTTTGGAGCGGGTCGCCGGTCGAATGAGCAGCAGCTTGATCGTCCCCCAGGTGAACTCCCCGGCTACGATCTCGGCGGTGACGACTACGGAGAAGATGAACACGAACATGGTGAAGTTTTTGCCGATGTTCATGAATTCGACCATGCTGCTCTCGCCGTCCCCGACCGTCTTCATGATGATCGCGACGACAAGGGCGATGACGAGCAGCATCCCCATCATGATCCAGTTGCGCGGTCGGCGGTAAATCTTCATGTTCTCATTCTGAATGAGCGCGAACAGATTAGACAATTTGGCCCCCCCTTGTCAGCTCCAGGAATTTGTCCTCCAGCGTCATGGAGGCGGCTTTCACCGAGTAAATGCGCACATTGCCCTGTACGAGCTGCTGGATCGCGTTTGGGATCTGCTCCCGCTGCAAGTACAACGTGACGCCTTCCTGCGTGACGGCGGCTTCTCCAACGGTGACCGTATCGGTGAGCAGATGGATGGCCCGCTGAGGCTCGTCTACCTCGAAGACGACGAGTCGGGCTTCGTCGGTCTGCTGCTGCACCATTTCGCGCATCGCCTGGACGTTGACAAGCTTGCCGTTCTGGATAATGGCCACGCGGTCGCACATCAGCTCCATCTCCGACAGCAGATGGCTGGAGACGATGATGGCCGTCCCTTCGGTGCGGGCGAGCTGGCGCAAGTAGTCGCGTAGCTCGCGGATCCCCTCCGGATCGAGGCCGTTCGTAGGCTCGTCCAGGATCAGCACGTCCGGCCGGTGCAGAATCGCTTGCGCGACGCCGAGACGCTGCCGCATCCCGAGGGAGTACGTCTTCACCTTGTCGTGGATCCGGTTCTCGAGCTTGACCAGCCGGACCACTTCGTCGATCCGCTCCTTCGTAATCCCCGGCATCATCCGAGCGAAGTGTATAAGATTTTGGTAACCGGTCAGAAATTTGTACAGCTCCGGGTTTTCGACGATGGCCCCGATGTGCTTCATCGCCTGCTCGAAATTGCGGCTCACGTCGATGCCGTTCACGAGCACCTGGCCTTCCGTCATGGAGATGAGGCCGACCATCATGCGGATCGTGGTCGTTTTCCCGGCGCCGTTGGGTCCTAGAAAGCCGAACACTTCGCCCCTCGGAACATCGAAAGTTAAGTGATCGACGATCGTCTTGCTGCCAATCCGCTTCGTAACGTTGCGCAATTGGACTACGATTTCTTGCGACATAGCGAACCTCCTGATACAATCTGCACGGTTGTGCGAACCCCCTGGGAAGGGGTCGTCTATACGATTCGATTCGGGGTGATGAAATTCCTGCCATCTCCTTATTTTCCCCGTTTTCGCGGAATCTAAAATATGGTATGTTTATGGTGAAATGGACACTGGGCTAAGGTCGTGATCGGTCGTGGAGACGACAGTGCAGACGGCAGTGAAGACGTCTAAAAGGGAAACTTGGCAATCCCTAGGGATCATTGCGGTATTTATTTTCGGTTTATCCATTTACCTGCAGGCCAACAAGCCCGACCTGTGGAAGGTGACGGACTCGTTCCAGATCGGAAGGATGACCCTTTACGGACATGAGGGCAAGTTCGGGATCGTCAAAGTCTCGAATCCGACCGACACGCTGTTCAAGGCGAACCGCGGCGGCCTCTATTATTTGTATTTCTGGGGGCGCGAATCGGACATGACCGGCAAGTACAAGCTGACCGCCACGCATAAGGACAGCGGACAGACCGTACAGCTGTATGAATGGCCGATTACGAAAGGTTCGAATGACGCCGGAGCGACGGCTCAGAGCGGAGGCCGGTTCGGCTTATCCTCTCCGGGACTGTGGAAGCTGGAAGTGTTCTTGAACGACAAACCGTTCGACAAGCTGATCGTAGATGTGAAGCCATAAGGAAGCAAAGACGGCCAACGTGCAGACGTTGGCCGTTTTATTTGGAGATGAGGTTGCACTAGAAGAGGAATAATGCTTCGGGTTCCGGTGTGACGGTTTGCAGCACTTGGCCGGCTTGCCCCGGCCCGGCGGCAACAGGGGGTTGCCCCGTTACGGGAGTGCCGCCGCCATTGCCGCCGTTCCCGCCATTCGCGCCGCCGCCTCCGCCGATCGTGATGAGGCCGGTAACGCCTGAAGCGTTGGCTCCGCCTTGACCGCCGTTAACTTGCAGCGTTCCGGTAACGGCCGGAGGACTGGAAGAGAGGAGATAAATGATGCCCCCTCCTCCTCCTCCGCCGCCGCCTTCGCCGTCTCCTCCGTTGCCATCCCAGCCATCGGCACCGTCCCCGCCGCTTGCATCGAGCGTACCCGCGATCGTCATCGCCTGTTTCGACGCGATCACGAGGGTCCCGCCCGCCCCGCCGCCGCTTCCGACAATGCCCCTGCCGGGCGTCTGCGGATTCGTCCCGTCGCGGCCAGCGGCGGACACCACGGCTCCGCTGGCGATTTGGATCGGGCCTTGGGCCAGCAGCGTCAGTCCTCCTCCGCCTTCACCGCCTCCGCCTAGAAGCACCCGGCTCCCCGCCCCGCCCGCAACGGCGGAAGAGAGAATCCGGGTCGATTGCAGGGGGCTGAGCCCGATGCCCCCGTTATAGGGCCCGGCATCCGCAAGCGAGACGCCGGGATTCGGGGTGCCCTTCCCGGAGTCTTGGGCGCCCGGCAGGATCACGATGGATCCAGTGACGACGACCGGACCTGTGGATTGGAGCACGAGTCCGCTAGGAAGAATCAACGTGCCGGCGATTTCAATTCTGGAGAACTGCAGGTTAGAGCCGGCCGGTAGAGTTGCCGCCCCGCTAGGTGTACTTAGATCCAGCACCTGTCCGGCCGGGACGATCAGCTCGCCGGCCGAGCCGTTCCCGTAAGCGGCCTGTGTCCCGGAAGCACCTTGCGGTCCCGCAGGGCCGGCCGGGCCCTGCGGTCCGGCTGCGCCGATCCGCCCTCTGCGTCCCCGCAGGCCCCGCGGGCCCCGAATGCAGCAGATAGAGCGAAGGCGGCGGCCATGGAGCTTTTTCAGTTTGCCTTTCCGGCAAATCCATTTGCATCGCAGCTTTCGGACCGTTCTCGGGCTGCGGCATTTATGGAGTTTAACCTTTTTACGGACTACGCGTTTTCGTGTGCAGCTGGGCACAACACTCAAGCCCCCCTTATCCGTCATTTGTCTCAGTGTATGCGGCGGAGGGGGACTAGACTTGGTCAAGTGACTAGGGGAGGCGCCTGTTTTCCGCTTGTTCCGGCGCTACATGAACTAGGGTCGGGGCGGGAATGAGCCCTCCAACGCGATGCAGAAATTCAAGGTCAGGAAAGGCTGCATATTGTTGTGCGGCTGGTTGCCGCCGACCGAAGCGATCGCGGCGGGATTCATCGGAGCGTTAACGGTTTCGTGATAGGCAAGGTTATTGGCGAGCGCCCATGTCCGGTTGACCGGCAGGGCGCTGTTGGCACCGTCCGTGCTGCCCATCGCGTCATGTGAATGGCTAGGCAGTTCGGGTACGCTGAGGGTATGGGTCGGCTCGCCCCCGGACTGGCCGACGACGAAGCCGCCCCCCTGACCGATCGGGACGCGTCCCCGCAGATCGGGCAAGGCGAAGTGCGTCGTCCCGTTCCCGCCGTATTGCGTTCCCAGCAACGAGAATAAGGCGGTATTCGAGCTGATCGGCAGCAGTTGACCATCGCAGAGCGCCCAACCGTCAGGGGCGAAATTAAAGCCGAATATACGAATCTCGCCAATATAAGGATCCGGCACGGCTGATCCCTCCTGTTTTTGTGAGCAGTATATGCGCCCTGGACGGAACTGTTGCTACTGATCGCGCGAGCGGAAGTAGGTGAGGAAGAAACAGACACTGGCGATGAGGGCGCAGCACGCCGCCACTCGGTACATCACATGAGGCCCCCAAGCGTCGAAGATCCAGCCGCCGATGATCCCGCTCGCGAGACCGGCCATACACGACCAGACGACGGCGTAGATCGCTTGTCCGGTCGCCCGGAACCGGTCCGGGATGAGCTGCATCATGTACCGGAGCGCGGTGAACAGGAAGATGCCGAAGGAGAAGCTGTGCATCAGCTGCAGCGGGATGATCCATTCCGGCTGGGTCACGAAGCTGACGAGCGTGAAGCGCACGGTGTAGACGAGGCCGGCTATCATGAGCAGCGGGAGCTCCTTGTACTTGTGCCCGTGCTTGCTCAGGAAGAAGAACACCGGGATCTCGCTAAGCGCGGAAGCGGTCCACGCCCAGCCGACGATCGAATCGCTCGCTCCCAGCTCGCGCAAGTACAAGGCAAGGAAGCCGTCATTCATCCGGTGTGCGATCGACAGGATGAAGATCATGACGAGGAACCAGAGAAAGCGCCGGGAGCCGATCACTTGGCCGAAGCCGGCGAATTGGATCTTGCCGGAGCTGCTGCCCGTCCGGTCGCGCAGCAGTGCTGCGAGTACGAGTGAGAGGGTGATCGTCCCCATCGTCAGCGTCATCGTATATTGGATGCCGATCTGCTTCAGCAGCATGCCGAACACAAGCGCTGAGAACGCGAAGCCGAGCGAGCCCCAGACGCGGAAGGAGGCATAGCTTTTGCGCGAATCCTTGATCGTAAGCATGATCAGGCTGTCGTTCAAGGGGTTGATCGGCGTTTGAAAAAAGTAGAAGAACGTCATCAGCGTATACAGGAGCGCCAGCGTATCGATGTTGATCAACAGCAGCATAACGATCAGCTGTCCGGCCAGCATAACGATGAGCCATTTTTTGATCGTCTGGTACTTGTCGCTGAGCAGCCCCCAGAACAAGTTGGCGAAGATCCCGACCAACGGACCGATGGAGTACAGGGCGCCGATCTGGATTTTGCTGTAGCCCTTATAGTTGAAGTAGAGCGGGAAGAAGGACACCGTCAGCGCCATGGTCAAGTAGAAGGCGAACGAGAACATACGCAGGATCGCTTCATCGCGGATTGTAGGGAGACGATGTTCGCCCGCGGCGGCAGCCGGCAAAGATTTACGGTTTGATACGGGTGTAGAAGACATGATCAATCATCCTTTATGCGAAGTAAGGCCGGTCGCCAGGTTGCGTTCGGCTTTTCTCGATGCGGCACGCAGTACGAACAGGACGACCCCGATCTCGGCCACTAGTCCGAGCGATTGCGACAGGGAGCCGATCATCCCGTTCCATTCCGGAGCGAGCACAATGCACGCGATTAGCGTAGTCAAGGTCACGACGATGTTCGCCGTCTGGGAGAACAGCATGATTCGCGTCTCCCCGCGCAGGAGTACGATGCCGTTGCAAAAGTCGAGCCAAGGAAAGACGAGCTCGTACAACATAAAAATACGGAGCGCATACAGACTGGCCGTCATTAACCGTTCGTTCACGCCCATGACATGCTCCATGAACCACGGCCCGACGGGCGTGTAGCCCAAAATGCCGATCAGGAGCGGCGGAATCAAACTGAGCAGGGTAGCGAACCGCAGCACGATTCTTTTGTCCCGGCGATAAAAATTCAGCACGATCTGGTGCATATAGGAAAAGAAGCTGTGCACGAGCTGCGCCAGGCTGGCGGCAATGGCGAACGAGGCGACGGCCAGCTCGAAGTCGGACGTTTTGCCCAGCAGCGCATTAATGGAAGGGCCGACTAAAATGACGATCAGGGAGGAGAACAGCAGCGGCCGGTAAAACTGAAAAATTTGCTTCGGCTTCTCCACCGGGTGATCCTTCAGCTTCTCCGGCAGCGAACGGGCGACCTTCCGGCCTTCCCAGACGCTGACCCCGGCTTCGATCATCATGCCGACGAGGAAGATGATGGCCCCGACTTGCCCGCTCGTCACCCGATCGGTCTGGATGAAGAACAGCGACAGCGCGTACATGGCGGCCAATCGGACGATCATCCCGATCGTCAGCCATTTGGTCCGCATGTTGCTGATGATGATGCCGTGGTACAGGCAGCGAATGGCGGAGAAGATCGAGACGAACATCAGCACGCGATACACGTTCAGGATGCGACTCAATAAGGCTTCGTCCGCACCGAAGGCGTGCAGGAAAATCCACCGGCCGACCGGGGTGTAAGAGAGGATGAGCCCTCCTGCGGCCATGGCGAGAATCATGTAAACGGCGATGACGCTCATCGCCCGGAACGAGATGCGGTCGCGCACGAGCGCCGAGCACGTCTGGCGCAGCAGAATTGCCGGCCGCTCGATAATGCCGAGCATGCTGAGGCCGATGGCGTAGCTGGCGATGATCGTCTCCGGATGCGCGGAGCGGGCGAGCGTGCTGTTGATGATGACGTGCGAGATCGTGACGAGACTGGCCGACAAGCCGAGCGGGATAAAAAAAGCAAAAAGCTGCCTCATGGTCAGCTGCTTGCTCTCGGATTCGATCATGTTAACGTACTCCCCCAGACACCCTAAAAAGCTAATACAGATTAGTATAAATCCGCCGCTCCGATCTGGCAATAAAATGGCGGGAATTGTCGGCCAAGGATGCCTGGGTCTGCTAACATTTTTTACTTGGCGGGACGCTTGCACGCATGGTACAGTTATTCTCGGGTATATAAAGGGGTAAGAACAGATGAGAAACGTGTTTCAATACAATGATCGGCTGGGCATTGAACTGCCCGAATTGGATCGGGAGTGGGGGCAGTACAGCGAGGCGGAGCGAGCGGAGATGCTCGTTTATTGGGAGCAAATCCGCGGCCGCATTCCGGACCGGATCATGTCCCTCGAGCAAGTCATTATCCGCAAGCAGCTTCAGTTGAACGTGGAGGACGATTTCCCGCTGTCATGCGCGCTGAATCGGGAAATTGCAGAGCTGGCCAGCTGCATTACGGACTTGCACATTTGGTATCGGGTCAACCAGGAGTTTTCTTCCCGCATGCATTCGTGATCGGATCGGCGATTTGGTCTATTTGGGGCTTTGAGGGCTTTTATACTATAATAGAACCTATATCTTATCCTCGTACTGGTATGGAGGAACAATGAAAGTGACGAGATCTAGGTTCAGCTCAGCCCAAGTTCCCCGCAATCCGGTCGTTCTGATGCACCGCGTGTACCGGTACGTGCTTCCGGAGGTGCAGGCCGAGCTCGCGTCGTGGCGGGCGGTTGCCGACCGGATGCCCGATCCGGAGCTGCGCAAGCAAGCGATCGCCAGCATGACGCACAAGGCGTTCCATTGTCAGGGCGGCGCGGTCTATGCGGCGGCCAATCTCCCGATGCGCCATGTGCTGCTTCCTCTGATTGTTGCGTTTCAGACGATCAGCGATTATTTGGACAATTTGTGCGACCGGAGCACCTCGCTCGATGCGGCCGATTTTCGCCGCCTGCATCAGTCGATGCTCGATGCCGTCGATCCTTCGGCGCCGCTCAAGGACTATTATGCGTTCCGTGCGGAGCGGGAGGACGGAGGGTATTTGCACGAGCTCGTGCGGACGTGTCAATCGTGCATCGGCCGGCTGCCCGGGTATGCGCATGTGCAAGGACGCGTCGAGCGGCTGGTCGGGCTATATTGCGATTTGCAGGTGTACAAGCATATTCGCCTCGATCTGCGAGAGTCGGAGCTGCTCGGGTGGTGGGAACGCTACCGGGACTCGTACCCGGAGCTGCAATGGAATGAATTCGCCGCGGCGACGGGTTCGACGCTCGGGGTGTTTTATTTGTTCCTGGCCGCCTCGGACGAACAGCTCGACCCGGAGCAGGCGGATGTGATCATGCAGGCTTATTTTCCTTATGTGTGCGGGCTGCACATCCTGCTCGATTATTTAATCGATCAAGAGGAAGATTTGATAGGCGGGGATTTGAATTTTTGCCATTATTACGAGGATGCGGAGCTGACGGTGAACCGGTTGGCCTGGATCGCGGAGCGGGCGAGGGCGGACATCGCTTCCCTGCGCCACGCTTCGTTCCACCGCATGATTATCGAAGGCTTGCTGGCTCTCTACTTGTCCGATCCGAAGGTGAACGGGCAGCCCGAGGTCCGGGAGATGACGAAGCGGCTCATGAAGGGCAGTCCGATGACCCGGCTGTTCTTCTGGGCGAATAGTATGTGGATACGCAAGAAAGGTGGATCATGATATGTCATCCGTAAAATCAATTGCCGTTCTGACGAGCGGCGGGGATTCGCAAGGTATGAATGCGGCCGTTCGCGCGGTCGTTCGCAGCGCCCTGTTCCACGGGCTGGAAGTGTATGCGGTGCAGCGCGGGTACGCGGGACTCATCAATGACGATATTCGGCAAATGGATCTTCGCAGCGTGGGGGATATTATCCAGCGTGGGGGGACGATTCTTCAAACCGCGCGCTGCAAAGAGTTTATTACGCCCGAAGGCCAGCAGGCCGGGGCCGACAACCTTCGCCGCCGCGGGATCGACGGGCTGGTCGTCATCGGGGGCGACGGCTCGTACCAAGGCGCGAATAAGCTGAGCAAGCTGGGGATCAAGACGATGGGGCTGCCCGGAACGATCGACAACGACATCCCGTTCACGGATTACACGATCGGCTTCGACACGGCCGTCAGCATCGTCGTCGACGCAATTAACAAGCTGCGGGACACGATGAGCTCGCACGAGCGTTCTTCGGTCGTCGAAGTGATGGGCCGCCACTGCGGCGACATCGCGCTGTATGCCGGACTCGCGAGCGGGGCCGAGACGATCCTCGTGCCCGAGGTTCCGTTCAGCCTGGACGATGTCGGCAACCGGATGAAGGACAACTTCAACACCGGGAAGCGGCACAGCATCGTGGTCGTCGCGGAAGGCTACGGCAGCGCGCAAGGCGTGGCCGACCATATCAAGGAAACCCAAGGCATCGAACCGCGCGTCACGGTGCTCGGGCACATTCAACGCGGCGGGACGCCTACGCACAACGACCGCATTCTCGCGAGCCGGTTGGGCGACTTCGCCGTACGGAAGCTGATGGAGGGCGACTCCGGCAAAGCCTGCGGCGTGATCAAGGGCGAGCTGACCGTGACCGACATCGACACTGTCGTGCATGCGAAGAAGGAATTCAACCACGAGCTGTATGAGCTTTCCATGCGATTGTCGCAATAGCACTCTATACCACTAAGGCCGTCCGGACCGGGCAGCCGCATGCGAATGCGGGCTGTCCGAGCGGGACGGCCTTTTTTTGTGTCGGCTGGAGCGGCGTCTACCCTTTAAGGTTTCATCGCCGCTACAATGTCCTCCGTCGGAGGCGTGCCTTTGCGGGCGAAGGCAATGTTGCCGTCGCGTCCGATGACGTACACGATGCGCTGCTGCAGGAACAAGCCGAGCATTTTGCCGACGCCGTACGCCTTGCGGATTGATTGGTCCGCATCCGAGACGATCGGGAAGTCGTACCCGTGCTTGGCGGCGAATGCCTTGTGCGACTCGAGGCCGCCCTGGTTCACGCCGAAGACGACCGCGTCGTGCCGGGCGTAGAGCGCCTTGGAGTCGCGGACGGCGCACAGCTGCGCGGTGCAACCGGGCGTATCGTCCATTGGGTAGAAGATGAGCACAATCGGCTGCTTGCCGATGTAGTCGCTAAGCCGGATCGTTCCCATCGTGCTGTCCGCAGTGAATAGCGGGGCAGGTTGACCTACTTCGAGCATGGCGAACCCTCCTTGGTTAGTTGGAATTTACGTAGCGTATCTGGATGCGTCTATTATACCTTGTCGCGCGGGGAGGTTGCTACTTTTCGGAAGCACCTCTTGACTCCCCATGTGTATGTGTTGTACTATGTGTACTAGTTCAACTAGTACACCATACTCCGCGAGAAGGAGTTGAACGCATGAACCATGATCCAAATTAACGAAAGAAGCTTATTGCCCCTCTACGAGCAGATCGTGCAGCAGATGAAGGAGCTCATCGCGAAGGGCGTCCTGCAGGAGGGGGACAAAATCCCGTCCGTCCGCGAGCTGTCCGCCCAGCTGCTGGTCAACCCGAACACAGTCGCCAAGTCGTTCCAAGAGCTCGAGCGGCAAGGGATCATCGTCACGCACCGCGGCAAAGGCACGTTCGTGGCGAAGCGGGCCGCGGCCCCGGGCATGGAGCGCGAGCGCATCGAGCAGCTGCAGGCGGAGCTGCGTCACGTCGTCGTCGAAGCGAGGCACCTCGGCATCAGCCGGGAGCAGTTCAGCGCGTGGACGGAGGAGGAATGGAGACGGTTTGGAGGAGAATAAGATGTTAACGGTTAATGGCGTAAGAAAATCGATCGAGAACCGGATCGTGTTGGAAAACGTACATTTTGCCTTGACGCCGGGCAGCGTGGCCGGGCTGATCGGTCGCAACGGCGCCGGCAAAACGACGCTGCTCAAGACGATGGCGGGCATCCTCGATCCGGAGGCAGGCACGGTAGAGTATAACGGTAGGTCCGTACATAACGAGCCGGAGGTGAAGCGCAGCATCGTCTTCGTGCCCGATAGTCCCGAAGCGTTCTATGGTTACACGCCCCAAGACGCCGCCAAGTTCTATGGACTCATCTATCCCGACTTCGATCCGGGTTTTTTCAAGGAAACGATGGAGCGCTTCGGCTTGCCGTTCACCCGCCGCGTGCGCCAGTTCTCCAAAGGGATGCGGATGCTGTTCAACATCACGCTGGGGCTCGCCACGCGCGCCAAGGCGGTCCTCCTGGACGAGCCGACGAACGGGATCGACCCGATCGCGAAGAAGCAAGTGCTGACGCTGCTTATGGAAGCGGCGGAGGAAGGCGTGACGCTGGTCATTTCCTCCCACCTCCTGGACGAGCTGGAACGGATCACGGATACGGTGCTGCTGATGAAGGACGGGTCCATCGAACAGTCGATGTCGCTCGACACCTCCATGGGGACCGTGCTCAAGCGGCAAATCGTCTTTAAAAGCGAAGCGCCGGAAGCGTGGCTGAACAGGACGGACGTGTTCGTGCTCGACCATATCGGCCGGGTATACACGGTGTTGATTCAGACCCAGGACGGGACGGCCGCCTTGGACATCCTGAAGGGAGCGGACCCGTTGCTTAACGAATCGCTGCCCGTCAAGCTGGAGGATCTGTTCATATGGAAGCTGGGGGGTCACGCACATGTGGAGTAAGGCGCTGTGGTGGAAGGAGTACAAGCAAGTAAAATGGCTCGTCTGGCTGTTCCCGGTCGTCCACTTCGTCGCAGTGGGCCTGCAGCGGCTGGATACGTGGTATCTGGACGACGAGGAGCGCATCCGGATGCAAGTTCAATACATCACCGACGCCACGGGCGCCTACAGCAACGGCGTGATGGAGAGCACAGCCCGTGTGCTGCTCGCCATTCTGCTGGTCGTGATCGGCGGGCTTCTGGTAGGGGCGGAACGGCGCAACGGGGTGCAGGAGATGACGTTCGCTCTGCCGTATTCCAGGCAGCAGCTGTTCTGGACGAAGTGGATGTTCGGCCTCATTCTTATTGTGGGCTCCATGCTGCTGAATTCGGTATTGGACATGATTATTATGGCGAATTCGCCGGTAAGCGAATTTTTCAACCTACAATATCATCTGTTCCAATTCGTATACACGGTATTCGTCCTGATCGCGGTATACAGCACGGTCCTCTTCATCGGAGCGATCAGCGGCAGCATGGCCGCCCAGACGATCTTCACCGGTATTCTGGCGGGATTGCCAATCGGATTCTCCCTGCTGCTGCAGCAATTCCTGGACGTGCACAATCTCGAGAGGTGGACTTATACGTACTACTCGTCTGACGTGTACAGCTACGGCTGGTACAACCCATTCAACCAATTTATGGAGAACATTTCCCTGATCAAATATTTGTTCGTGGAGATGGAGCGGGAGAATTCCTACCCGATCCTCGTTCCAGCGGTCTACGCCCTCGTCTCTACGGTAGGCGGTTACGCGGCGTTTGCTTGGAATCGAGTGGAGAATAACGGCAAGCTCATGCTTTTTCGGATCGGGGAGACGGTATTGAAGATCGGCTTCGTGGTGTGCGCGTCTCTCTTGGGAGCGGCGTTCCTGAGCAGCATTTTCCGCAATGAGCTGATCTCCTACTATATCGGTCTCCTCGTCTCGATGGTGCTGAGTACGATTCTCATTCGCCGATTGACGCGGGTACGCTGGAAAATCTAGTGCTTCGGCCAAGGAGGTGTACGATGAAACGATTGTTTGCTTCTACCCAGCTGCTGGTCATGCTGCTCATCATTGTTTTACTGATGGGCTTCAGCTACGTGGGACTGCCGGGTCGGCTTGAACTGACCCCATCGAATATTCTATCCGTTGCTGTCGATACGGAAGAGAGCAGCCGCTATATCCCGTATAAGGACCCGGACAAAATTCAGGCGGCCGTGAAGGCGCTGACCACAATGCAACGAGTGGACGACAATAATAGTAGTATAGTAAGAAACGCAGACGAAAAGCGGGTTACATTTACGATCCGTGTCAATTTCAAAGATAGCTCGACCCAATCTTACTTTGGCGAATATTATGCCCAAGAAAAAGCTTACATCATCCATCCGTTTCGATCCGGGGGCGCATATAGAGTAGAGAAGGCGGTCCTGGATCCATTATTCCAATAAATAAATGCAATGCGGAATTCGCCCCGGCTCATCGGTTGAGCTGGGGCGTTTTTCGTTGGACGGACGCCCGGGTTGCAAGCCGATTGTTTACCAACTAAAATGTATAGAAAGTATACTTTTATAATGCAAAGGTGGCCTAATCGTGATGAACATCGCAATGATCGCGGGCAGCAATCGCCGGGAGGCGACGAGCACGAAGCTGTGCAAATATCTCAAGCGGGAGCTGGAGGCGCTCGGGTGCACTGTGGCGCTGCTCGACTTGTACGAGCTGACGCTCCCATTCTATACGTCCGACAACAAAAACCCGAACGATGCGAATCTGCAATATTTGAAGCAAACCGTGCTGCAGGCGGATGCCGTCGTCTTGGCCACACCCGATTACCATGGAAGCGTCTCCGGGGTGCTGAAGAACGCGCTCGATCACCTGGGCTTCGATCATTTCGACAGCAAGGCGGTCCTTTCGGTCAGCTCATCGGGAGGGGCGGTCGGCGTCAGTCCGCTGCAGCAGCTGCAAGTGATCGTGCGCAATGTCCACGGGATCAACTGCCCGGAATGGATCTCCATCGGCGCCGAGAACCGGGTCTTCGACGAGAACGGCGTTCCGGCTAATGCGAAGATCCAAGAGAGGGCGGTCAAGACGCTGCGGTACTTCGTCCAGATGGCGGCTCAGCTGAGAAAGTCTGCGACATAAAGTGGGAAACAATAATCGAAATGATGATGACTGGAGCAGGCACCCGAGGTGACCTGCTCCTGCTCATTGCAAGGGACGGGGGCACCGCCGGGTTTTCAATGAATCGGGATGAGGGAAGAAAAGCCCTTCACGGACCGTTTGCAATTAAGTAGTGACAAGTCTTGCAATTTACTTCATCCCATAATCCACGCCAGGCGTATAGCTGTTCCCGGCATTCCACAGCAAAAACTCCTCGATCCCGCTGTCATGGAGCGCCCGAAGCTGCTCCTCTACTTCATGCTTGCCGTATTTGATATAGCCCTGCACCCAAGAGGCGGTAAAATCCTGCAGCCAAGGGCGGACGATCGGTTTCAACGCTTCGAGCGGCCCGATTTTGGCCAGCGTGTCGTGCATCGCCCCATGAATCGTCGCATAAGGGGCGGCATCCGGCACCTTCGAACCAAACCAGCCGGGGCCATAATGACTCGGGTAGACCATCGGCGCAATGACGTCCACATACTTCGAGATCTTCTCGAAGTCCTGGCCGATGCCTTCGGCGGCGGGCACGGAGGCGGCGTAGCCGAAGATGTCGACCGATACCCGCACCCCGAGCGGAGACAGCTGCTCATGAGCCTTCTTCACGAAGTCGGCCACGACATCGGTGCGCGCCCGGTCGTCATGCGTGTACTGCAGCTTGTCGGCCCGCGTCTCGAAGCCTTCCGGGAACCGTACATAATCGAACTGAATCTCCTTGAATCCCGCCTTGGCCGCTTCCTTCGCCACGGCGATGTTGTAGTCCCATACTTCCGTCCGGTAAGGGTTCATGAAGCTGTCGGGCGGGCTTTTGCCGTTGTTCCACAGTGTCCCGTCCGGATTCAGAAACGACAGGTCCGGCCGCTGCTTGGCGAGCACCGAATCCTTGAACACGACAATCCGTGCGATCGGATATACATCGTGGTTCTTGAGCTTCTCCATCAGGGCGGCCATATTCGGTATGATTTTCTGCGTCGTCCCCAGCGCCTCCAGCTCGGGGTTCCCGGTCGGGTACGTAATGTAGCCGAAGTCGTCCTTCACGTCGATCACGACGGCGTTCAGCTCGGTGTCGTCCAACAGCTTGAGCAGCGTCTCCATCCGGGAGCCAGCTGCGCTATGCGCCGTCACGTAGAGGCCCTTCACGAGAGGCGCCTCGTTCTTCTGCGGATCCTGCTTCACGAACGTATCCCTGGCCGCCGCCTGACCTTGGCTTTGCGCGAGCTCGGCTTGTTGCGCCGCCCGGGCACCGTCCGCGTACGCTTGCAGCATTTGCTCCATCGTCATGTCCGGCTGCGAACCGGCTATCGATCCCCATAGGGACAGCAGTGCCGCCACCAATAGTTCCATGTGCCCTCACCCGATTTCCAATGTAAAATAAGTCCCTCGCGATATGCATATTCGGGATGTCCTATAATTATAAATTGAGGGTGATAAACGCGGTAAGGGGAATTTGTAGGATTTTGTTGAATTGCGGACCGACATCCGGTAGGATTAAGCGGGCGGGGTTGCGAGAAAGGAAAAAGCGGCCCCTGGAGCGGAGAAAACCGATGACGGACAACAGCCGGATTGTGACTTTGAAAGGGATCGTATTTGCCTACTACGCCGTTCAGGCGCTATTGCTTCCTTACCTTCCCGGGTATTTCGGACTTCGGGGGTATTCCGCCATCCAGATCGGGTGGCTGATGAACATCGGACCGTTCATGGCTATGTTCGCCCAGCCTGTGTGGGGCTTGATCAGCGACCGGTATCGCTCCCTGAAGGGGGTCATTCTCCTGCTGTGGGGGCTCACGATCGTATCCAGCGTCGGACTCTTCACCCTGGATGCGTTCCCGGCGGCCGTTTTGTTCGTACTGCTGTTGTACTTTTTCATGTACCCGGCCGTGCCGATACTCGACAACCTGATCGTCAAGACGGCCCAAGGGTCCGGGCGCAGCTACGGATCGATCCGGCTGTGGGGCTCGATCGGATTTTGCTCGGTCGCGTTCACGAGCGGATATGTGCTGACGTGGGTCGGCGGGGTCGAGAGCGTCCGCTATTTGTTTTGGGGCTGGTGGATCTTGCCCATCGCCCTGATGCTCGTATTCCGCGATCGGCCCGCTCAGGCGACGTCCCGGCCCGTTCAGCTGCGGGATATGACCATTCTGTACCGCAACCGGAAGCTGCTCTGGTTCCTCGTCCTCGTGCTGATCGTGTCGATTCCGCATCGGATGAACGATGTGATGATTACGTTGCTGCTGGCCGACCTAGGCGCCACGGAGCGGGGACTCGGGATGGCTTGGTTTTTCGCCGGGGTCAGCGAAATTCCTACATTCGCCTTGCTCGGCCGGTATATGTATCGGTTCAATGAGCTGACGGTTATGGCGATCGCGGCCTTGCTGTACTCGCTTCGCTGGATTGTGTACGGTTCGGTGAGCGATCCCGATGTCCTGATCGTCCTCCAGGCGGCGCATTCCATCACCTTCGCCGTGTTCTGGATTGCGGCGGTGTCCTACTTGGTACGGCTCGTCCCCGAGGAATTCGGCTCGACGGGACAAGCGATTCTGTCCTCCATCTTCCTGGGACTGGCCGGGATCATGGGCGGGCTCGGAGGCGGCTGGGTCATGGAGCTGTGGGGGAGAACGCCGCTCTACTACGGCAGCGCGGTCATTTGCTTCGTCGGAGCGCTCTTGCTCTACGGCACGCAGTATGTATGGAGCAGGCGGAGCGCCGGGCTATAACCAAAGAAAAGACGCCCTCATTGGAGGAAGGCGTCTTTTTGATGTTCAGAGATGCTGTACTGCACGATTTCCATAACATCCTGCGACTCCAAGGATTCGAGTCCGTTGCGGAGCACAATGTCCGAATTCAACTCGCTGGAGCGAAGAAATGGATACAACTCGGGTGTTAATTTCAATACAATCCTGGACAGTTTAACGGTTTCCATCTTCGTCACCTTCCAATCCTTCGAATTTGAATTCGCGATTAGAAAATACAAAATTTGGAGCCAAAGCGGTAAACCAGAACTATATGAAATTACACTTTAAGTATAGCATATTTCAACCAAAGCTGCCGATGATTTTCCCGGGAGACATGCCTTATTTTTACTTATCTCTCATCCGATTCACATTCTCGCGCGCCGAAACTCCCCGATCACTTCGACGGTTTCCACGATATTCACCCACGCCTTCGGGTCGACCTCCCGCACGATTTTGCGCAGCTCGGCCAGCTCGTACCGGGTCGTGACGGTCATCAGCATGTCTTGCGGCTGGCGGGTAAACGCGCCCTCGGTTTTCACCAGCGTCACACCGCGCGGCATACGGTGCAGCCGTTCAATTATTTGCTCCTTGAATTGGGTAATGATGAAGGCGGTAATTTTGAGCTGGCGGATATGAATCGTATCGACCACTTTGCCGGTAATGAAAATGGACAGCATCGAACGCATGGCGAGATCCCAATTGAATAAATATCCGAGGGCGAACACGACCGAGGAATTGAGCAGGAAGATGGCGGTGCCTAGCTGAAAATTGCGGTTCATTGTCAGAATGAACCCGACGATGTCAAAGCCGCCGGAGGAGCCGCCCGCGCGAAGGGAAATCCCGCTGCCGATGCCGATCAGCACCCCGCCGAATACGGCCCCGAGCAAGGGATCTTCATTGAAATTGTCGCTCGGGAGCAGCTGCATGAACCAGGTGGTAAGCACGACCGAGAAGACGCTGTATAGGATGAACCGGCGGCCCACGACGATCCAGCCCCAGATCAAAATCGGGAGGTTGAAGAGGAAGTACAAATAGCCGATATTCCAATTGGCGAAATAGCCCACGATCATGGAGATCCCGGAAACGCCTCCGCTTAGCAGCTGATGCGGGATTAGAAACAGATTGAACCCCGCGGCGATGAAGAGCGCCCCGATGGCGATCGCAAGCAGATTCAGCAACGTGCGGACATTGAGCAGCCTGTTCATGGGCATCCCTCCAACCCTTAGTATGGCTGAGGGGATAGCCCGGTTATGTAAGACGGGCATGAAAAAAACCGCAGACTTGGAAGTCTGCGGCATTCTGGCTGGAACCCTCAATACTATCGCCTCTTCGAAGAGAACCCGCCGGTTTTCTTAGACGTGCTCGGCTTGCTCGACGATTTGACGCTTGGCGTAGAGCCGTCGTTCTTCCGCACTGTAGAGGAAGAGCTGCTGCTCTTCGTCGAGGAAGAGGAGGAGGACGACGATGTTGACGGCTTCGTCGTGAAGTTGCCGGTCGAGCCCGAGCTCGACGGCGCGGTACTGGAGGCGCTGGAGCTGCCGCTCGAGGCCGTGTCCTTGCCGGTGCTCGACCCGCTGGAGCCGCTAGAACTCGAGCTGCCCGTGTTGCCCTTCGATGTGAAGCTGCCGGTCCCGCTCGTCGTACTCGGCTGTTTAGTGGTATCGGACTTGCCGGCTTGCGTTTGCTGCGTGGCTTTGCCGGACGTGCCGTACCCTTGATACGTCGGGCTGCCCCGTGAAGAAGCTTGCTTGGACCAGTTGTTGCCGAAAATCGTATCGATCAGGACGGCGGTCAGATAGCCTTGCAGGAATGAAGAATCGTAATGATCCCGGGCGTATTCGATCGAATCGATCTCGATAATGGAATTTTTGTCGTTCTCCGGGTCTTTCTGCACGTTGATGATCCGGTTGTCGTAGACGAGGAACATTTGCTCCGTGCTATCTTTGCTGAGCTCCCGCGGTTTTTCCTTGTCGGCGATCGCGTGAGCCGTCTCGGGAACCGTCTTGCCCTCGGACAGATACACCTTGGCCGCGGACTTGCCCTTGCCGTCCACGTCGACTAGCGGGTAATTATCCCGGACATAGCTGCTCGCGTTCGTACAGCCGGCCAGCAAGGCGGCCGTCAGCAGGAAGGCCAGCCAAAGGCGCCAACTTCTCATCTGACGCTCACCTCCAATTCATTTCGGGGAACCGAACCCGATACACAATAAATCACTTACGCGCACCGGTCTGGTTGGTGGACTGAAGACGCTTGATCTCAGCGGTCGGAATGCGGTTGCCCTGCATCGCGACGAACTTGCCGTCCTGCCACTGCAGGAAGAAGTGCTGCGTCTCGTCGGCGAAATAACGCCAAAACAACACCTCGTCGCCGCTCCGGAAATCAGTATTGCCCTCGGTCCGGCTCACGTCTTTGCGGTCATACTCGAGCTCGTACGTCGTCTCTCCATCCAGCACAAGCGTAGTCGGCACGTTGCTCGGATCGTCCAGCGCGCCCTCGATGAATTCGCACAGGAAGCAGTCCATCGTGCGGCCTTTCTCGACGAGCAGGCAATCGATTTTGCGCCCGTTGCGCAAATAATACGCGAACCGGTGCGGCGCATAGCCCCGGTCGAAGTAAATGACTTTGCCCGTAATGACGTACTCCTCGAGGTCCACGCTTAAAATATCGCCGACGGTAGCGGCTTCCAACGGATCCGCCGCGGATGCCGGGGACGGATCCGGTTTTTGGTTCTGGCTTCTCAGGATCGAGCCGATTCGCTTCCAAACAGACATAGTGTTTCTCTCCTCATGGTCCATTTCTTGTGAAGACCCACATCATCGAGTTGCATCGATATTCGCTTGTTCTATTATACGGGATTGCGGACCGCTTCGTTGCAAAAATTTAATGGCAAGTACGGTTTACGGCAGTTTTTGCATGTTAGGCGCCGCGGCACTGGAAATGTACGAACTAGCTGTGTTATAATAACAAAGATATTCTTAAGTTCGGCTAGTATTTTCCAGGCGGAAAATGCTTTTTTTTGCGAGTTACGATCAGTGTTCCTGATCTTGAGCGGACTTTGGCTGCGAGCCGATTGGAAAAAGGTTACAATTCGGAGAATCCAATGTCACCGATAAAAGTCGATCTTAAGGGTAAATTTAATACTTGGTAAGGGATATTAGAAGCCCTCAGAGTAAAGGAGTATAGTCCATTTGAAAGCTTTTGCAGATTTTGATCTCGACCCGAAGGTATTACGAGCCATTACGGAAATGGGTTTCGAGGAGTCGACCCCGATTCAGGAGAAGACGATTCCGCTGGCCCTGGAAGGCAAGGATTTGATCGGTCAAGCACAGACCGGTACAGGCAAGACCGCCGCATTCGGCATCCCGGTGATCAACCGCATCGATGTGACGGAAGACCGCATTGTAGCATTGATTATGTGCCCTACGCGGGAATTGGCGATCCAGGTCGCCGAAGAGATCGGCAAGCTCGGCCGGTTCAAGGGCATCCGCTCTTTGCCGATCTACGGCGGGCAAGACATTGTGAAACAGATCCGCGCGCTGAAGAAGAGACCGCAGATCATTATCGGTACCCCGGGGCGTCTGCTTGACCACATCAACCGCAAGACGATCAAGCTGGACAGCGTCTCGACCGTCATCCTCGACGAGGCCGACGAGATGCTGGACATGGGTTTCATGGAGGACATTCAGACGATTCTGAGCCTCGTGCCGGAAGAACGCCACACGATGCTGTTCTCGGCGACGATGCCCGAGAACATCAAGAAGCTCGCCAAGCAATTCCTGCGTGAGCCGGAACACGTCTCGGTCATTCCGAAGCAAGTGAGCGCTCCGCTCATTTCGCAATACTATATCGAGCTGCATGAGAAGCAGAAGTTCGACGCGCTGTGCCGCCTGCTGGACATGGAGTCCCCGGAGCTCGCCATTATCTTCGGCCGGACGAAGCGCCGCGTCGACGAGCTGTCCGAAGCGCTGCAGAAGCGCGGCTATTCGGCGGAAGGCCTGCACGGCGACTTGTCGCAGAACCAGCGTGACCATGTGATGCGCAAGTTCCGCGACGGCAGCATCGATGTGCTGGTGGCGACGGACGTGGCCGCACGCGGCCTGGACGTATCGGGCGTGACCCACGTCATCAACTTCGACCTGCCGCAAGACCCGGAGAGCTATGTGCACCGGATCGGCCGTACCGGCCGCGCCGGACGCGAAGGCAGCGCCTGGACGTTCGTGACGCACCGCGAGATGGATCATCTGCACTTCATCGAGAAGCTGACCCGCCACAAAATCGCACGCAAGCCGGTGCCGAGCATGGCCGAAGCGATCGAAGGCAAGCAGCGCGTAACGGCGGAGCGCGTCCTGGAAGTGGTCAGCGCTGACAACTTTGGCGAGTTCAAGGGCATGGCCATTCAGTTGCTGGAGCAGTATGACTCTGTCCAGCTCTTGGCAGCCGCTATGAAGCTCTTGACGGGCGAGAAGCGCGACATCGAGATCGAGCTGACGCCTGAGGATCCGCTCCGTGCCAAGAAGCGCCGTCCGGACGTGCGCAGCTCGGGCCGCAGAATGTCGGGCTCCTACGTGCGCGACGGTCAAGGCGGCGGTCGCGGCGGGTATGGCCGCAGCGGCGAAGGCTACCGTGGCGGCGAAGGCTATCGCGGCGGCAGCGGCGGCGGCTCCTCCCGGGGCGGCAGCGGCTATCGGAGCAGCAGCTACGACCGCAATCGCGATGGCGGCGACCGCCGTCGCAGCGACGGTGGCGAAGGCCGGCGTCCCAGCGGATCCAAGGAATTCGTGAACACCTAAACCGCTCTTCCAGCCTGTGCAAAGCAACGTCTTTGCACAGGTTTTTTTGTTGCCTGGACCGCATATCCGACGGCGTGCCACAACATTGTTTTGCATTTTCCGAACCGGATAAGTTATGATGAGAGTGGACATGCAGTTGAAGGAGGACTTCGGTTTGGAATTTCGTGGAATTATGGGTGGGTTTTACAAAATATCGGAATGGATCATGCGGCTATCCGTCATTAACGTGCTCTGGGTCGTCTGTTCGTTCCCGTTCTTCTACTTGGTGCTGGCCGGGCTGATCGCCGTCTCCGAGAACCCCGATGTCGGCATGCAGTCGCTGACGCTTATCGCGATCGTGACACCGTTTACATTGTTTCCCGCGACCGCGGCGACATTCACGATCGCCCGCAAGTGGGTAACCGGCGATGCGGATGTGCCACTGTTCAAGACGTACTTCCGCGGCTACAAGGAGAATTACCTCCAGAGCATGCTGGGCGGCATTTTCTTTATCCTGTTTTATGTGATCCTTTATGTGAACTATACGTTTTACCTGAAGCAGAGCAGCACGCTTAGCTTGCTGTCGGTGCTCTTCATTATTTTGCTCGTAATCCTGACGTGTGCGATGTTCCATTTCTTCTCGCTGATGGTTCATTTCCACATGAAATTTTTCCAACTGCTCAAGAATGCGGTGCTGATCACGATCGGGAACCCGATTACGACGATTTTGCTCATTGTGACGAATGCCGCCATCATCTACATCAGTGCGACCAAGTTTACGTTCCTCATCCCGTTCTTCATGGGAAGCTTGCTCGCCACCGTTTCGTTCTTCTACTTCCACCGGATTTTCGACAAAATCAAGACACGGTCCGAGCGGGAGCAGAAGGAGCAGGAGGAGAAGGCGGCCCAGGAGGAAGCCGAGCGGCTGGAAGCGGAGGCGGCTCATGGCGATGAGCACCGTGCGGAGGAGTTCCGGGCCGATTCAGATGCGGATGGGACCGTAGAACGCCGTCCATCGGAGGAGAGCGAGACGGATCGCAAGTAAGCGCAACCTCTGCCATCACTGCCACAGAACCCGGGTTTACTTTTGCCGGCGGTACCCCTATAATAAAAACTACAATTGAATGAATCGCGAACACTCCTGCGATGTTCGTCACGATTTTCCGAATGTTTTAAACCAATGAAACATTGTTCGGGAGTCCAACTATTACCGTCCCGATGACATGCCCTCGAAAAGGGACTTCAGACTGCCGGTTGCGGACACCCACCTGCGAGAGCGGGTTTGAAACAAGAGAATCGAACGACATAGGCGGGTTTTCTTTTGTCTACAACGCTGTTTACAGCGAAATACATACAGGTGGTGACCCGTAGCTATGAAAATGTTCATCGACACAGCGAACATAGAAGAAATTCGCGCGGCGCATAAGCTGGGTATCTTGTCCGGGCTGACGACCAACCCGTCGCTAATCGCGAAGGAAGGCAAAGATTTCTTCGAGACGCTCAAGGAAATTATCTCGATCGTGGGTCAAGAGCTGCCGATCAGCGCGGAAGTGATCTCGCTGCAGGCCGAGGAAATGATCGAACAAGGCCGCAAGCTGGCGGCGATCAGTCCGAACATTGTGGTGAAAATTCCGATGACCGCGGACGGCCTGCAGGCGACTCGCGGCTTGACCGACCACGGCATCAAGACGAACGTTACGTTGATTTTCAGCTCTACTCAAGCTCTGTTGGCGGCTAGAGCAGGTGCGACTTACGTCTCCCCGTTCATCGGACGGCTGGACGACATCAATCAAGTGGGCATGAATCTGATCCGCGAGATCAGCGACATTTTCCAGATTCATGGGATTAAGAGCGAAATCATCGCAGCCAGTGTCCGTCATACGGCTCATGTGATCGAGGCGGCGCTGGCCGGCGCCCATATTGCCACCGTCCCTTACAAGGTCATCCAACAGATGATCAAGCATCCGCTCACCGACCAGGGCATCGAGAAGTTCACGGCCGACTGGGAGGGCGCGAAGCTGAGCAAGTTCTAATCGCGCGGCCGGCCGCCGCGGCGAGATAGTAAGTGCGTAAGTGCATGGATTTGCATAGTTTGCCTGGATTCCCTTCATACTAACTAAGATGCTGGACCAAGTTATCTTAGTCGCTATGGAGGGTTTTTGGCGTGAACAAAAAGAGACGTGTGAAAACAGGATGGATCGTCATCAGCTTCTTCGTCATGGTTGTCGCGGTCGCCGTTTATTTGCCTCGAGCTTCGTACTCGTTCGGGAATACGGAGATTCGTTACGGGGCTACGGGCGGAGACGTGTACGAGCTGCAAGGGCGGCTTCAATATCTCGATTATTACCGGGGGCCGATCGACGGGGATTTCGGCTGGCAGACGCTCCGGGCAGTCAAAGACTTTCAATTCAATTTCGGCATGAAGGTGGACGGCATTGTCGGGCCTAAGACAAAATTGCGATTATACAACGCGACGACCTCATGGGCTCCGGGCATGACAGGCCCCGGCGGCGGCGGTGGGGGCGGGGGCGGTGCAGCGGCGCCGTCGGGGGGCGCGAGCTTGCCGAGCGGCATCAGCATCAGCGATCAGGATATCCGGATTATGGCGCAGGCCGTGTATGGAGAAGCGCGCGGGGAGCCTTACGTCGGGCAGGTGGCGGTCGCAGCGGTTATCCTGAACCGGGTGCAGAGCTCGTCGTTCCCGAACACCATCTCGGGCGTCATTTTCCAGCCTGGGGCATTCACCGCAGTAGCGGACGGCCAAATCTGGCTGACGCCCAATGATACGGCGCTGAAGGCGGTTCGCGACGCCATTAACGGGTGGGATCCGAGCGGAGAGGCGCTGTATTACTTCAATCCTGAGACGGCCACCTCGGCCTGGATCTGGACCCGGCCGCAGATCAAGCAGATCGGCAAGCATATATTCTGCAAATAGGCTTGCGCTTCGGCGGATATATGATACAATACTTCTCATTAGAGACGTACTAATGAGGGGGACGTGCCGTGGAGAGGGAGCTGGCGTTAGAAGTTGTACGTGTGACGGAGATGGCCGCGTTGTCGGCGGCGCATTGGATGGGCCGCGGCCGCAAGAATGAAGCGGATGAGGCGGCGACGACAGCGATGCGCCGCATGTTCGATACGGTGTCGATCCGGGGGACGGTCGTCATCGGCGAAGGCGAGATGGATGAAGCGCCGATGTTGTATATCGGGGAACAGGTCGGCAGCCTGCAGGGACCGGAGGTCGACGTGGCGGTCGATCCGCTCGAGGGCACGAACATCGTGGCACGCGGGTTGGACAACGCCATCTCCGTGCTCGCCATCGCGGGCAAGGGCAATCTGCTGCACGCTCCGGATATGTACATGGAGAAGCTCGCGGTCGGGCCCGCGCTCGTCGGGAAGGTGGACATTAACGCGCCGCTCGAGGAGACGCTTCAGATCGCCGCGAAGGCGCAGAAGAAGAACATCAGCGATCTGACCGTCATGATGCTCGACCGGGAGCGACACGATACGATCGTGAAGACGCTGCGCAGGGTCGGGGTGCGGATCAAGTTCCTTACCGACGGCGACGTGGCCGGCGCGATCGCCCCGGCGATGGCGGAGAGCGGCATCGACCTGTTCGTCGGCTCCGGCGGCGCGCCGGAGGGCGTCTTGGCCGCGGCCGCGCTGAAGTGCCTGGGCGGCGAGCTGCAGGGCCGCCTGATGCCCGGCAACGCGGTCGAGTATCAGCGATGTGTAGCGATGGGGCTGAGCGACCCGTACAAGGTGCTGACCATGGACGACATGGTCGGGAAGGACGACGTCATCTTCGCCGCGACGGGCGTGACGTCCGGCAGCTTCCTGCAGGGTGTCCGCTACTTGCCCGGCGAGCGGGCGGAGACGCACTCGCTTGTCATGCGGGCGAAGACGCGCACGATCCGGCACATTCAGACGCAGCATTACTTGCCGTACAAGCAAATCTTGAAGGCGTAGCACGTTGGTTGGCGGGAACCCGGTCCGGATGGACCGGGTTTTTGGTGTTTTGGTACGGTTATTCGCCCTGCACAGGTCCGGGAGGACAACGAATTAATCGGCGTGACCGACTATCTCGCTCCGCGACGGTCACGAAGCGCTTGAATTAGTCGGCGAGACCGATTAACCCCGCACCTTGCCGTGAAAATACTTCTGGTATTACATCCGATTTTTGATTATGATCAAAAAAGAAGGGAAATGATCGTAAACAGAAGGTTCCAAAACTATCGAATCGATTCGGGAGGCCCCTATGTTCGCGGAAGAACGTTATGTACGCATCATGGAAGTTGTGAATCAAGCCGGCAAAGCCACGGTGGCCGAGCTGAGCGAAGCGCTGGGCGTCTCGCAGGTGACCGTGCGCCGCGACCTGGAGAAGCTCGAGGAGAAGGAGCTGCTGCTGCGCACGCACGGCGGAGCGATGGCGCTGCACGCCCACGTGAGCGAAGTCGCGCACGAGAAGTCGTTCTCCGAGAAGGCGGAAGCGCTCGTCGAGGAAAAGGAGCGGATCGCCGAGGCGGCGGCCAAGCTGGTCGGCGATGAGGATGCGGTCATGCTCACGCCGGGGACGACCAGCATGCTGATCGCAAAGCGGCTCGTCGGCAAGAAGGGGCTCAAGATCGTGACGAATGCGGCCAACATCGCGGTCCAGATCGGCAATTATGCGGACTTGGACGTCATCCTGATCGGCGGCAAGCTGCGGCGCAAGTCGTTCGCGCTGGTCGGACCGCTGGCGGAAGAAGCGCTGCAGAGCATCCGGGTGGACAAGCTGTTCCTCGGTGTCGACGGATTCGACCTGGAGGAGGGGCTGACGACGCCCAATCTGGCTGAAGCGAGTATGGACCGGCGCATGCTGTCGATTGCGAAGGAAGTGATCGTCGTAGCCGACCACACGAAGTTCGGAAAAGTATTCTTCTCGCACGTCGCGCCGCTCGACGCCGTCCATACGGTCATCACGGATCGGGGGCTGGGTAAAGACATTTGCGACCGAATCCGCGACTTGGGCATTCAGCTCATCGTTACGTAGCCCGACCGGTGGCGAAAATTCAGCTTGTCACCGGGTTCGTTCATCCTTTACAATAGAAAAAGAAACTAAACGAAACGAAACTATCAAAAGTGTAACGAAACGGGAGGAATCATTCATGCCACTTGTATCATCCACACCTATGCTCCAAACAGCCCGCGCCAACGGGTATTGCATCGGAGCGTTTAACGTACACACACTGGAAATGCTTCAAGCGGTCGTCGAAGCGGCGGAGGAAACGCAATCCCCGCTCATCATCCAATCGACCGTCGGAACCGTGAAGCACCTCGGGCCGGAATACATCGCGGCTGCCGCGACGGTAGCATCCAACCTCTCGAGCGTACCGATCGCGCTTCACCTCGATCATTGTACCGAGTTCGACCTGATCGTCCGCTGCATCCGGGCGGGCTATACGTCGGTCATGATCGACGCTTCACACTCTCCGTTCGAGGAGAATGTGCGCCAGACGCTCAAGGTCGTGGAAGTCGCGCGTGCCGCGGGCGTCAATGTGGAAGCGGAGCTCGGCAAGGTCGGCGGCGTCGAAGACGATATCGTCGTAGCGGACAACGAAGCGCTCATGGCCGACCCGGACGAGTGCGCCGCATTCATCGAGCTCACGGGCGTTCCGACGCTCGCTCCGGCGATCGGCACCGCGCACGGGATCTATAAGGGCGAGCCAAAGATCGACTTCGACCGCATCAAGCGGATCGCCGACAAGGTAGAGGTACCGCTCGTCCTGCACGGCGGTTCCGGCATTCCGGAGGAGCAAGTGCGCCGCGCCGTCTCCCTCGGGATGGCGAAGATGAACGTCGCGACCGAGCTGCGCATCGTCTTCTCCGACGCGATCAAGGAAGTGTTCGCCGCGAATCCGGACGAGAACGACCCTCGGAAGTATATGGTGCCTGCGAAGAAGGCGCTCAAGGCTGCGGCGATCGAGAAAATGCGCCTGTGCGGCTGCATCGGAAAGGCGAGCGAGTTCCGCAAATGATTACGACTGTTACGCTGAATGCGGCGATTGACAAGACCTATTACGTTGACGACTTCCGTCTAGGTCAAGTGTCCCGCGCCGCGAAGATGTTCAGCTTCCCGGGAGGGAAAGGCGTCAATGTCGCCCGTGTCGCCCATCTGCTCGAAGGACCGGTCACGGCGACCGGCTTTGTCGGAGGCCACAACGGCCGCTTCATCGAAGAGCAGCTGACCCGGCAGGGCATCCCGAACGACTTCGTCGCGGTGGAAGGCGAATCGCGGCTCTGCCTGAACATCGTGGACGCCGCCGGGCAGTCCACGGAGCTGCTTGAGCCGGGGCCGGACATCAATGCCGCCCACGCCGAGGCCATGAAGCGCAAGCTGCGGAGCCTGGCCGAACGCTCGCGCATCGTCACCTTGTCCGGCAGCCTGCCGAAGGGCTTGCCGGCCTCCTATTACGCCGAGCTGGTCGCCGTCGTTCACGAGGCTGGGGCACTCGCCTTCCTGGACGCGAGCGGCGACGCACTCGTGCAGGGGCTGGCCGCCAAGCCGTTCCTGATCAAGCCGAACGAGCAGGAGGTCGAGAAGCTGCTCGGCAAGAAGCTGGAGCGGGAGAGCGACCTGTACGGCAGCATCCATCAACTGATGCGGGACGGCATCCGCTGCGTGGTCGTCTCCTTGGGCGCCGAGGGCTCGGTCGCCGGCTGCGACGGCCAGCTGTACCGAATCCGCGCTCCTCGCATCGAGGCTGTCAACACTGTAGGCTGCGGCGATTCGTTCGTAGCCGGCATGGCGGTAGCCGTGCATCGCGGGGACTCGATCGTGCAGGCGCTGAAGCTCGCTACCGCGTCAGGAACGGCCAATGCGCTTATGCCGGAGGCCGGTAACGTCCGGACCGAAGATGTCGGCCGGTTTCTGAACGAAGTCTCCATCGAATCGATTATCTAGTTTCCTTATCGCCAATCTGTCAGGATTGGCTTTTTTGTTGGGCGTTTTCATGGTAATATGGAATGTAGGACAATCGCAGAAGATGCGTGGATCGTTGAGGGGGTTTACACCGTTGTTGAAAAGAACCTTGATTGGACTTATGCGCAGCCATGAGTTGACCGGCGAAAAAGCGAAAGATCCGGCGCTCAAAACCCGCTATTACAAAATTCCGAAAGAGCAGCTGTGGGAAGAAATCGTCACCCTGCTGAAGAAGCTCCCGAAATACACCGTCCTGCATGAGGTGAAGAATGTAGGGGAGATTGTCGTCACGAAACGGACGATGACCGGCCGTACGCAGGACATCACCTTGACTTTGTTCGCGATTAACCCGCTTAAGTCGGCGGTCGACATCTACTCGGCCTCGAGGGGTTCTCTCGGCGATTTGGGCTCCAATTACCGGACGATCTTGGAGCTGTTCCGGCTGTTCGATACGAAGCTCGCCGCTCACAAAATAGACAATCGTTAATGCGCGATGAAATGACAACAGCGTCCAGGCCTAGGGCTTGAACGCTGTTTCTGTTTTATACGGGGCTTAAACGAGCTTCTTAACGGCTTGGACTGCCGCTTCGTAGTTCGGGTGCTCGGTCATCTCCGGCAAGTATTCCACGTATTGAATCGTGTCGTTCGCGTCGAGGACGAAGATCGACCGCATGAGCAGTTGGAATTCCTTGATCACAACGCCGTAAGCGAGACCGAACGACTTCGCCTTGTAGTCGGACAGCGTCTCGACCTTGTCGATGCCGGCCGCGCCGCACCAGCGGGCTTGTGCGAACGGCAAGTCTACGCTGATCGTGAGTACGGTGACATTGTCGCCCAGCTTAGCCGCCTCTTCGTTAAACCGGCGGGTTTGCGCGTCGCAAACGCCCGTATCCAGAGAAGGAACGACGCTGATCAGCTTCACTTTCCCTGCGTAGTCGGCGAGCGTAACTTCCGTCAGCAAGTTTTTGTTCACGGTGAAATTCGGAGCTTTGTCCCCGACCTTCAATTCCGGACCTAGCAATGTGATGGGATTGCCCTTAAATGTTGCTACTCCTGTGCGTTCTTGTGCCAATCGGATCATCTCCTACTTTTTAATAGATGCTGATTTTGCCAATACTAATTATAATCCAACGGCGGAAGGCTTGTCCAATCCGTCTCCGGCTAAAAAACGCAACAAAAAACCGCTTCAGCTCCTGAAGCGGTTCTTGCTGGAACATTAGGCGCGATCGCGCTCCTCGTTGCGGTTCCGTCCGAACATGCCGGCGAGTCCGACCAAGCCGATCAGACCGAGCCAGCCCCAGTTGCGGTTGGTCGTTCCGGCAGCCCGCGCCCGGTACTGGTTCGTGTGGATCGTCATCCCGTCCGGTCCTTTGATGCCGGTGCCGGTCATGTCGTAATACCCATTGCCGCGTCTTCCGTCATAGCCGGGAAGTACCCCTGTGCCCGTGTAGTTCGGAGCGGGTGTGACGCCGGGGGTGACCATCGGAGTGACGCCGGGCGTTACCATAGGCGACGGCGCAGGCGTGCCGGGATGCGACATTTGGGTCGCCCCCATATTGTCGGTGTTCAGAGTGCCGATCGGCGAGGTGTTCGTGACCGGAACCGAAGGCTCGTTAGAAGCGGCTGCGTATGCGCCTAGAGGTGCGGCGAAGAGCGCAACCGACAGAACGCTGACCGAGATCAATCGATGAAGCATGGGCTCAACTCCATTCGGAAAATTGGTTATGCATGTTTAGGGTGAGCCAACGAAGGAGTTGTTATCCGTCCGGGCAGGAAAATTTCCTTCGATTGAGGTATGATAGAGATAGCGGAGATCCCATTTCGAATGGGACGGCTAGTTGGGGCTAGAGGGGGAGAAGGCCATCCTTTTTTTGCGTTATGAAAGCTTTCGGCAATACATCCGGCTCTATCCGGTTACGACAGCGATCCTGCTCATCCAGGTCGTGCTGTTCGTGCTGATGACATGGCTCGGGAGCTCGACCGATGAGGAGACGCTGCTCCGGTTCGGCGCGATGCTGAATGTGCCGCCCTACTCGGGCGAGTATTGGAGGTATTTCGCCGCCATCTTCCTGCACATCGGGTTCAATCATTTGCTGTTCAACAGCTTCTCGATCTTCGTGTTCGCCCCGCCCTTGGAGCGGCTGCTGGGCGCGTGGCGCTATGCGGTGTTTTACTTGGGCAGCGGGCTTGCCGGCAATCTCGTCAGCGAGCTGCTGACACGGGACGTTCACCTGTCGGCCGGCGCGTCGGGCGCGATCTATGGCGTCTTCGGCGCATACCTGTACATTGCCCTGTTTCGGAAGTCGGCGATCGACAAGCAGTCCTCGGTTACGATTAAGGCCGTCCTCGTCGTGGGCATCATCTATTCGTTCCTGATGCCCAACGTGAACTGGTACGCCCATCTGGGCGGCTTGGCGGCTGGGATGCTGCTGTTCCGGCAATTGATCCATAAATCGCGGACTAATCAATAACCCTGAAGGAGACGGACCGGTGGAACTGAGGCAGCTGCAATATTTCGTGAAGGTGGCCAAAAAACAGCACGTGACGCAAGCGGCCGAGGAGCTTCATGTCGCACAGTCGGCGGTCAGCCGGCAAATCCATCAGCTGGAGGAGGAGCTCGGCATGCAGCTATTCGTGCAGAAGGGTCGCAATCTGCAGTTGACGCCTGTAGGCAAGCTGTTCTTGACCCGGCTGGAAGAGCTGCTCAGCGGCCTGGATAAAGCGGTTATGGAGATGCGTGAATTTCTCGATCCCGAGAAGGGCGAGATACGCATCGGGTTCCCGCATACGCTGGGGATCAGTTTGATCCCGACCGTCGTGGCGGATTTCCGCAAAGGGAGGCCGAACGTGAAATTTCGGCTCAAGCAGGGGACGTTCGCGAGCCTGATCCAGGACGTGACGCGAGGCGAGGTCGACCTGGCCTTCATCTCGCCGTTCCCGGAGATCCACGAACAGGTAGCGGGGGAGCTGCTGCTGACCGAGGAAATGTACGCGGTATTGCCGAACAATCATCCGCTTGCCCATCATGAGACAATCCGGCTCGAGCAGCTGAAGGACGAATCGTTCGTCATGTTCAGCGACAACTACTCGCTCAAGTCAATCGTCTTCGAAGCGTGCAAGGAGGCGGGCTTCATCCCTCAGATCGGGTTCGAAGGGGAAGAGACCGATACGATTCGCGGCTTGGTCGCGGCCGGCATGGGGGTCGGGCTGCTGCCCGAGATGGCGCTGACCGAGATTAGCCCGCTCATGCCGGCGAAGGTCAAGGTGACGCATCCGCAGGTGACCCGGACGATCGGGCTCGTGCGGCGCAAGGGGGAGAAGCTGCCCCTCGTCGCGGAGATGTTCCAGCGGTTCCTGCTCGACCTGTTCAAGGACCAGCGTTAAGATACCCCACCAAGTGACGTGGGCCTTCGGAGCTTATTCCCGGCGAAGCCCCTCCCTTGGCGGGGCCCAGGGATTAAAAATTCTGATCCAATGAAAAAAGCTTTCTCTTCGTGCCCGAAGCGGGCAGTGGAGAAAGCTTTTTTGAGTAGCGTTCGAACGATTAATCGTCCGAGCGCTGATTGAAGATCATGATGTACTTGACCAGCTCCAGAAGCGAGATCAGGGCGGCGGCAACGTACGTCAGGGCGGCGGCGTTCAACACTTTGGCCACACCGCGTTCTTCTTCGTTCGAGATGAAGCCCTCCGCGACCATCAGATCGCGCGCGCGGCTGCTGGCGTTGAACTCGACCGGCAGCGTGACGAGCTGGAACAGCACGGCGGCGGAGAAGAAGACGATGCCGAGGCCGAGCAGGAAGTTGAACTGCTGGAAGATGAGGCCCGCGATGATCATCAGCGGCGCCACACCCGATGCGAAGTTCACGACCGGGAACATCTTATGGCGGGCTACAAGCATCGGATAGCTCTGATGATGTTGGATCGCGTGGCCCACCTCGTGGCAGGCGACCGAGACGGCGGAGATGGAGCTCTCGTAATAGACCGGCTCGGACAAGCGCACGACGCGCTTGATCGGATCGTAGTGGTCGCTCAGGGCGCCAGGCACCGGCTCGATCGGAATATCGTACAAGCCGTTATTGTCGAGCATTCGGCGGGCGGCGTCGTAGCCGGTCATGCCGGATGCGACAGGCACCTGCGACCAACGGTTGAACGTGCCCTTCACGCGGAACTGCGCCCAGATGGAGACGCCGAAGGCGATGAAGATCAGAAAGTCCATGGGATGAAAAAACATGGTTTATTCCCTCCAGTAATCAATGTCTACATAAGTGGACCTTTCCCTAGAAGGATCAGTAGAGCTTCAATACATGCGGCGCTCTGAGTAGCCAAATTCTTAAACAGGTTGTTGGCCTGCTTGGGCTTCATCTGGGACAGCAGCGGGCTTAGCTCCTTCACTTCCCGTTCGAGCTGGGTCAAGCGGATTTGAAGGGATGTCAGCTTTTCTGTCACAACTTCGCTTCGGCTTACCTTTTGCCACTGTTCGAGGCTCGTCTTAATCTCTTCTAAGGTATATTTTTGTTTCTTCATCTCTTCTATACGTTTCAATCGAGCTAAGGTTTCATCGCTGTACAAACGATAATTGGTGTCCGAGCGGCGTTCCGGCGACAGCAGGCCGAGCTTCGTGTAGTAATCGATGGTCCGCGGACTAACGCCGGATACTCGCGACAATTCCCCGATTTTGTAAAGTGTCGTTACCCCATTTGGGCGCCCTCCTTCATTCCGGTTTCGGTGTCTTTCTTCATCATACTCAAAGCAAACCATACAGTCAAACGTTATGCTTTTCGGTGGACAAGCGCTATTGCCCATTTTTTGGGATTAACGTAATGAATAATGACATAAACAGCTTGTATCCACGAATAATCATGTAATTTATTTGAGTTAATGTACGGTTTTTTACGAAAAACGATAAAAACCATATTGTCAAATCCAAATCCGCTAGTTATAATGACACTATCGGTTTCATTAAATGTTATAAAAATTAACATGAAGGTGGGTAATTGAATGAAACGGGTACTTATGATGGTAGCTTTACTGGTTTTAGCATTCCCCGCGCTGGCTTTCGCAGAAGGGGAGCCGCCGACGAATGAGCAGCTGTTCCACGCTATCGACGCTGTGTGGGTTATGCTGGCCGCGATTCTCGTCATTTTCATGCAAGCCGGCTTCGCCCTTCTGGAAGCAGGATCCACCCGAATGAAAAATGCCGGGCACGTAGCCGGTAAGACGATCCTGACGTTCGGGATCGCGGCGCTTGCCTTCTGGGCGGTCGGTTTTGGCCTCGCCTTCGGGGATGGCAACAAGTTCATCGGCTTCAGCGGGTTTTTCGTCGATGGTACGGAAGAGCAAGCCGCCGCTTCATTCGGTTCGCTCGCTTACTCGGTCGTTCCGATCAGCATCAAGTTCCTGTTCCAGCTCGCTTTTGCCGGCGTAGCGCTCGCCATCGCGTGGGGCGGTTTCGCCGAGAGAGCGAAACTATCGGTTTACTTCGTATTCGGGGTGCTGTTCACGGTCGTCATCTATCCGTTCGTCGCTCACTGGGTGTGGGGCGGCGGCTGGCTCGCCGAGCACGGCAAGCAAGATTTCGCCGGTTCCACGGTCGTTCACTTGCAGGGCGCTACCGCCGCTCTGGTCGCTACGATCTTGCTGAAACCGCGTCTTGGCAAATACAATAAAGATGGTAAGCCCAACCTGATCCCGGGCCACAACCAAGTGTTGTCGGTACTCGGCGTCATCATCCTGTGGATCGGTTGGTTCGGATTCAACCCGGGCAGCACCTTGTCTGCCGTGAATGACGGCTTCTTCGGCTTCATCGCCTTGAACACGAACCTCGCCGCAGCAGCCGGCGGAGTAGCGGCCTTGGTCGTCTCGTGGATGTACTTCGGCAAAGCCGACATTCCTAGCATGCTGAACGGCGTTCTGGCTGCTCTCGTGGCCATCACCGCATCGTGTGCATTCGTAGAGCCTTGGGCCGCGGTGATCATCGGTCTTGTAGCCGGTACGCTTACCTTTTTCACCGCTCAATGGTTCGAGAGAGCCGGGATCGACGATCCGGTCTATGCCTTCTCTGTGCACGGGATTGCAGGTGTGTGGGGAACATTGTCCACAGGATTCTTCGCAGCGCCTCGTTTGGTTGAGATCGTGAAGGTCGGCAAGGAAGGGTTGTTCTATGGCGGCGGTCTGCATCAGCTGGGTATTCAGGCGATGGGCGTGGGGGTATCGTTCGTCTTCGTCTTCGTCCTCTCCTACGTGATCCTGAGCATTATGAAAGCCACGATGGGCCTTCGCGTTACGGAAGAAGAAGAAATCATGGGTTTGGATATCAGCGAACACGGTTCGTACGGGTATCCGGAGCAATTGAAGAAATCAGGCAACGAGACGGTTTCCGTCTAATCCAGGCTGCCGGAGGGGCTTATGGATGGGTACAATGGTTCCCGCATGGAAGATCGCATCAACCGGACGGCGACGATCCCCGATCTGCGCAGTCTGCGTGAAGAACTGTTAGCGACGTTCCCGGCCCCTCCCGCGCTTCTGTTCATCGGCGAATGGTACGATCAATTGAATCGGCTGCACGATCAATTTGTCAGGAGAACCTTAATTCTGAGCGAGCGCAAGCTGCGCGAGGAAGGGAGAGGTTCTCCTCCCGTTCCTTATGCCTTCGTTCTGGTCGGAAGCGGGGGGAGGTCCGAGCAAACGCAATGGAGCGACCAAGATAACGGCCTGGTGTACGCCGACCCCGATGAGGAAGAGCGGGAGAAGGTCGACTCGTACTTCAGCCTGCTGGCCGAAGAGGCGTTCCGGTCGCTGCAGGGGATCGGCTATCCCCCGTGCGAGGGCAACGTGATCTGCACGAATCCCCAGTGGCGGAAGCCGCTTCGGGAGTGGATACACATGCTGGAGGGATGGTTCGAAGACCCGCAGTGGGAGCACGTGAGGTATTTGCTGATCTCCGCGGATATGCGGTGTGTTTATGGAGACGATTCGCTTGTAAAAGCGCTTAAGGATGCGTTCCACCATGAAGTGCGCAAGCGCCCCGCGAGCATGGGCGACATGCTGCGCAATACGCTTCATCACAAGCCGTCGCTCGGGCCGTTCGGCAACCTGATTACGGAACGATACGGACCGGATGCGGGCGGCCTCGACATCAAGTACGGCGCTTATATCCCGCTCATCAACGGAATCCGGCAGTTGGCGATCGAAGCGGACATTCACGTCTCGTCTTCCTTGCTGCGGCTGGAAGCGTTACTGGAGCTGGCGTTTATCGACAAGGAGCTGTACGGGCGATGGAAGGAAGCGATGCAGTTCGCGCTGTGGCTTAGGACCCAGACCCCGTATCAGAGCGAGAACGGCGTCTTCTCGACCCGCGGCATGTTGCAGGCCGAGCAGCTGAGCCGGGAGCTGAAGCAACGGCTGCGCCGAGCTCTTCGGGACGGACAAGAGCTGCAGCTGGTCGTCAGGAAACGAACGGAACGGTTGCTCACGGATGGCCGGAACGATCGGAGGGATACGCGATGAAAGACATGTCCGCCGTCGGGCGCATGTGGCACCTGTACAAGAAAGGCGGGATTACGCCCGCCGTGGCATCGATGTTCGACGCGCAGAACGCCCAGCATATGGCTTTTATCCGTTCTTTCATGAAGGAGCAACGTAAGAACAGCTTGTACGAGGTTCGATTGGACAGCTTGGAGGCGGTCGTCTTCGACTTGGAGACGACAGGCTTCTCGCCGTACAACGGGGATGAGATTATCTCGATAGGGGCCGTCTCCGTCAGCGGCGAAACGATGCAAGACGAGCAGTTCTACAGCTTGACCCAGACGAAACGGAAAATTCCAGAGGAAGTCGAGCTGTTGACCGGAATTACGATGGAAGAGGCGTCGAAAGCGCCGGAGTTGATTACCGTCTTGAGGCAATTTTTGGAGTTTGTACAGCATCGGGTCTTGGTCGTGCACGGGAGCGGCCATGACAAGCATTTTCTCAATTCCGCGTTGTGGAAGACGTCGAAGGTGAACTTGTCCCACCGCCTGCTCGATTGTATGATTATTGCGAAGCGCATGCATCCGAAACGGAGCAGCTACAGTCTGGATGCCTTGCTCGAGAGCTATGAGATCGAAACGACCAGCCGGCACCACGCCCTGCATGACTCGGTGATGACCGCGAAGCTTTGGGGGAAGCTGTTGCGGGAAGTGATCGAGCGGGAGGTGCTTACGCTGGGGGACTTATACGAATATTTAAGCCAATGAACCATTCGCCGCCCAGAGCGGACGAATGGTTTTTGGTTAGACGGTACGCGAACCAGTCGCGTGTCTGTAGAGCAAGAATGAGATGCACGGGGAGCTCGGTGCGGATAATGGATGCCGATTCCAGGTCTGCGGCAGAAGGAGCAGCCGGACCCGCAGGATGCGAGTGGAAAGTCCCGATCAACCCGGTACTCTGTTTATCTTCGGTTGGATCGCCGGGGACGACACGGTATCGCATGTATAACTCGGCCCATTCGGAGGCATCGAACTGAAAGCTCGCGGTCGGTTGCGGAGAGCGGTTCGCGATCGGAAAAAATCCAGTAACGATGAATTCCCCTTTTCGCTCAACCCCGATCAAGGCCCCGCATGCTTCCTCCGGCTGCCGGGAGGTGCAATACCTCCACAGAGCTGCCGCCGTATTCGGATCGATTGCGATCACTTTTGGATCCCCGCCTCGCTAACTGTATTTCTTCCTATATAATAGCGCAGCGTTCGGATTAATTCACCTGGCGATCCGGCTTAATCAGGAAGAACACGAGGCCGAGCGTAACGAGCGACAGCGCCGAGACGGAGATGAATACGATCCGGTCGGACTTCTCCATCATCCATCCGAAGAGCGGAGGGCCGACCGCTACGCCCAAGAACCGCAAGCAGTTGTACAAGGAAGTGATCATGCCGCGCTGCTCCTTTTCGACCGCACCGGTGATCAAAGTGTTTAGGCACGGCAGGAGAAGCCCCGTGCCGATGCTGCTTATCGTGAGCAGGCCGATGAACAGGTACAGCTTTTGGAAAAAGAAAATCGTGGACGCCAGAGCCACCACCATTAGGATTAGTCCGATCAGCATGAGCCATCGGATCAACACTCCGTTTTTTTTGATGACGGCCCCGGTCGTATAAGAGGTGACTACCATGCCTAGCAGCGGAATAGCAAGTACAAACCCTTTTTTCACTCCGTCGATGTTGTAAGGAGCTTTTTCCAGAATATTCGATAAATAAAACAATACGCCGAACAAAATGAACAAACCAAGGGAGCCCGCGAAGAAGGACGTGATCAGCCAACGTCCTTTTTGCTTTAAGATGTCCATGATCGATTTCAAGTACGCCTTCAGCATCGGAGCTTCTTTTTTCTTCTCCGGTTCCTTGATCAACCAAATGACGGCGACCAGGGAGAGGGCGCAGAACACGGGAAAAGCGAAAAACGCCGCATACCAGACAATTAAGGCGAGCAAAGAGCCGAGAATCGGACTAACTACTTTTCCCGTTCCATTCGACGCTTCGGTCAGTCCGAGCGCCTTGCTCTCTGTGGCCCCATTGTATAAATCCCCTACGAGCGCCATGGCGACGGGAGCCGTGCCGGCTGCGGCCATGCCTTGAATTGCCCGGGCAATAATGAGAATCGTGTACGATTTCCACACCGCCCCGAAGCCGGCCAGGATGCCTGCCGCGCCGTATATAATGAGGGAAGGGATGATGATGGCTTTGCGCGTGAACTTATCCGACAAATACCCGATTACCGGAATGAACACGCCCGCGGCGAACGAGAACAAGGTAATGACTAGGCTGCTTTGGAATCTGGAAATGCTCATCTCCTGCTGCATGTCGGGCAAGATCGGGACGAGCATCGAATTGCCCAATACGAGCACGAGCGGAATGGTGGCGATCGCCATAAATTCCAGCCATTGGCCTTTACGCTTGCCGGATTGGCCTTTCTTCCCTGACTGCTCAGACTCGGACTCGGCTTCGAAGTCCGCATTAATGTCGCTTTCGAACGTGATCCTCAGCTTTCTTGATTTGGTAGTCGCTCCCATCTCGATCCTCCTGGGCGTAAGTTGACTTTAGGTTCTCCCCCGGAGAAGTTGGTCATGCAGGGAAGAGCGTGCTAAAATGAAGGAAAACCGGGCATACTTAAAGAAACCCCTTAAACTTACATGACCGTAACTTGGGCCTACGGCGCTCTGCGAAGCCCAGACAACTTAGCCATGGCGTAAAGGATGAACGAAGCATGTGGAATCGTAAAAACGCGGTTATTTTAGCACTGGTGGTCCTCTTGGCCGGGATAGCGGTGTATCAAAATTGGGCCGCGGCCGATCGCGAAACGGCGCTGCCGACCGATACCGCCCCAAAGCCGAATTATTTGGCGCCGACCCTCTCGCTGACCGGACTGGACGGATCGTCCTACGAGGTGGGCGGGGCGCGGGATAAGGTGCTGCTGGTCAACTTCTGGGCGTCCTGGTGCGGGCCATGCGAAGTGGAGGCGCCCGACATCAAGCGGCTGGCCGACAAATATAAAGCGGACTTGGACGTCTACGCGATCAATGTGACGCAGCAGGACCGGATGGACAACGTCAAGTCGTTCGTGAAGTTTCATCAGTTCGACTTCCCCGTGCTGCTCGATTCCGATGGGACCGCGGCGGATATATACCGGATCAAAGGCTTGCCGACCACGTTCCTCGTGAATTCGAACGGGGTCATTACCGATGTGTTCAACCTGCTCAATCCGGATGAATTGGAGAAGCGGATCAAGGATTTGATTCAGAAGAAAAACGCGGAGAAATAGAAAAAAGAACCATCGACGGGTACCGTTACGAGGTACCAAGTCGATGGTTCTTTTAGTTGCCGGGACTATTTAGTGGTTCACGATACCGAGCTGCGGCTCTTGCTTGGCGTCCGTCTCCACATGCATTTTACCGATCAGCGCATAATGAATACTGTCGACTAAGGCCTCCCAGCTCGCTTCGACTACGTTCTCGGACACCCCGACGGTGCTCCATGTGTTCTGGAAGTCGGTCGTCTCGATCAACACCCGCACCTTGGCCGCGGTAGCGTCTTTCTCATCCAGCACGCGAACCTTGTAGTCGGTCAAATGCATTTGCTTGATATCCGGGTAAAATTGCACGAGCGCTTTGCGCAGCGCATTGTCGAGCGCATTGACCGGACCGTTGCCCTCGGCGACGGTGTAGACGGTCTCGCCGTGCACCTTCAGCTTCACGATCGCTTCCGAAGCGACCGCGTTGCCGACCGACTTCTCGACCAGGAGCTTGAACGACTCGACGGTGAACGCTTCTTCGATGTCCTGGAACGCGCGGCGCAGCAGCAGCTCCAGCGAAGCGTCCGCCCCTTCGAACGAATAGCCCTGGTGCTCGAGCTCCTTGATTTTCTCGATGATGTCGCGCGTCTGCGTATGCTGCTTGCTCAGGTCGAGGTTCAGCTCCTGCGCCTTCACCATCAGATTGCTTTGGCCGGCGAGCTCCGACACGAGCACCCGCTGTTTGTTGCCGACCAGCTCGGGCGTAATGTGCTCATAAGTCTTCGGATGCTTCATGATCGCGGACACGTGGATGCCGCCTTTGTGGGCGAAAGCGGCCGCGCCCACGAACGGTTGGTTGACCGGCATGACGACGTTCGCGATCTCGCTTACGTACCGCGCGACCGGGGTCAGCTGCTGCAGCTGCTCGTCAGAGATGCAGCGGTAATTCAGCTTCAGCTGAAGATTCGGGATGACCGAGCACAGATTGGCGTTGCCGCAGCGCTCGCCCAAGCCGTTCAGCGTGCCCTGCACTTGCCGGGCTCCCGCTTGAACAGCGGCGAGGCTGTTCGCTACACCGAGCTCGCAGTCATTGTGGGCGTGGATGCCGACCGGTGCCTTCACGGTCCGGCATACCGTCGCTACGATGTCGGAGACTTCGCCGGGCAGCGAGCCGCCGTTCGTGTCGCACAGCACGATCCAGTCGGCACCCGCCGCTTCCGCGTGGCGGATCGTCTGCAGCGCGTACTCCGGATTGTTCTTGTACCCGTCGAAGAAATGCTCGCCGAGATAGATCACTTCCATCCCTTTGCTCTTCAAGTATTGAACGGAGTCGAAGATCATGGCCAGGTTCTCTTCCAACGTCGTCTGGATGGCGGTATGGACGTGGAAGTCCCACGATTTGCCGAAAATGGAGGCTACGGGTACCCCGGCTTCGACGAGGCGGTTCAGGTTCGGGTCGGCCTCCGCTCGCGTGTCCTTACGGCGTGTGCTGCCGAAAGCGGAGATTTTGGCTTGCGTCAGCTTCAGTTCCTTGGCCCGCCGGAAAAACTCGATGTCCTTGCTGTTGCTGCCCGGCCATCCGCCTTCAATATAATGAACGCCCAACTGGTCGAGCTTCTGGGCGATTTTGAGCTTGTCTTCCACGGATAGACTGATGCCTTCCCCTTGCGTTCCGTCCCGCAGGGTGGTGTCGAATATGCTAACTTGACTGGACATGGGACTTCCTCCTTCTGTTCATCCATTGATTATAACATTTTTTACTCGATTTGTTGACATGATTTTCATCGCCGCATGAGGCTTCCGGCCTGCTTCCACGCTGGGCGCTAGCGTCCTTGACCTGTCAGAAACGGAGCGGTAAGCTGAGAGTATGAACAATTCACGAAGCGAACATTATCCGAAGAATGGCCGCGTCATTCTCCATATCGATATGAACGCGTTCTATTGCTCCGTCCATGAGGCGGTCGAGCCGGAGCTGTATAAGGATAAGCCGATTGCCGTAGCCGGCAGCGTCGAGCTGCGCAAGGGGATCATCGTCACGTGTTCTTATGCCGCCAGGGGGCGAGGGGTTAGGACTGGGATGCAGGTGCGACAGGCGCTTCAGCTCATCCCGGAGCTCATCTTGCTGCAGCCGAATTTCGACTTGTACCGACAATTCTCGAGACGGTTCATGCAGATCGCTTATTCGTATTCGCCGCTCATGCAGGCGATGTCGATCGACGAATGCTTCGTGGACATTACCGGATCGGGTCAATTCGGCTCGCCGCTCGAGATTGCGTCCCAGATCCAGACGCGCATTCGCGATGAGCTGCATCTGCCCTGCTCGATCGGCATCGCGCCCAATAAACTGCTCGCCAAGATGGCGTCCGACATGAAGAAGCCGAACGGCTTGACCGTGCTGCGCAAGCGGGATGTGCCCCGGCTGCTGTGGGACAAGCCGTGCGCGTACATGTACGGCATCGGGAGCCGGACCGGGGAGAAGCTGGCCAAGCTGAATATCCGCACGATCGGGGAGCTGGCCGCGGCGGAGGAAGCATTCCTCGTCCGCGAGTTCGGCGTTCAGGGAGCTTGGCTGAAGCAGGCGGCGAACGGTAATGACGATTCGCCGGTGCTCGAGGACCGCGAGCCGAGCAAATCGATCGGCCACACGACGACGCTGCCGCATAACGTAACGGAGTTCCCGGACGTGTCGCGGGTGTTCCTGAACGTGGCCGATCAAGTGGCCCGGCGGCTCAGGCGGCAGCATATGGTGTCGAGTACGGTCCAGATCACGATCCGCGACCCGTCCATGAAGACGATTACCCGCTCGCTGACGCTGTCCAATCCGACGGAGAACGCGGACGACATTCATAAGACAGCCTGCGCGTTATTCCGGAAGCATTGGAAGCCCGGCAGCCCGGTACGGCTGCTCGGCATAACGCTTCAGAGCCTGCAGCCGAAGGAAACGGCGGTCATCCAGCTGGATCTGTTCGACTACGAGTCCCAGCCCCGCAAGGAGCAGCTCAATCAAGCGATGGACCGGATCCGCGACAAGTATGGGGAGAGCGCCATTCTGACGGCCGGTATGCTCGGGGATGATCCTTCTACATTAATTCGCAACCACAAAGTGCGGGGAACCTCGCTGCAGATGGATCATTTGCGGCTGCCGCGGGAGGAGGATGGCGATGAGTGAGCAGAACCGCGGATCAAGAGGATCACGAGGATCACGGAGGAACCCGCCGATCATAGGCTTCGCCGGCTATTCGGGAAGCGGCAAGACGACACTGGCGACGGAGGTGGTCGCCCGGTTGGAGCGGAAGGGGCTCCGGGTGGCGGTGGCCAAGCACGACGGACACGGTCATTATAAGGAAGCGGAAGGAACCGATTCGTGTGCCTACCGTGCAGCGGGTGCAGCGTCCGTGACCGTGATCACGGCAGGAGGCCTCGTAATCTACTATCGGAAATCCGCCCCCACCCTGGAAGATTGGGTGAAGCGGATGGAGGCGGAGGACGAGCCATACGATTTGCTGGTTGTGGAGGGGTTCAAGGGGAGCGATCATCCCAAGATCGCCGTAGCCCGCCTTGAGGAAGACTTGGCCGTGCTAGATGAGCTCGGGCCGGGACTGCTCGCCGTCGCTTGCAGTGAAGCGGTGAGGTACAGGATCCCTGCGCATATTCGGGCCTTGAACGTGAACGATCCGGACGAGGTTGCTCGATTCGTTCTCGCCGCCGTTGTACCGCCCTTAGACGGGAGGCTGGAATAACCTGGCTGAAATTCTCATAAGCTAGTGGGGACAGGCGGCGCGAGTTGCTAAAGTGTTTGAACTTTCTATAGTTTTGTATTATATTCTATACTGAGGCTAAATTTGAGGAGGAAAACCACAATGGCAAAATACACCTGGGTAGAAAAAGATACATGCATTGCCTGCGGCGCATGCGGTGCAACTGCCCCCGACATTTATGACTATGATGATGAAGGTTTGGCTGAGGTGATTTTTGACGGAGACGACAACCACGGGAACACGGAAATTCCTGAAGACCTGTACGACGACCTTCAAGACGCTTCGGACGGTTGCCCTACCGACTCCATCAAGGTTGGCGACGCGCCTTTCAATAAATAATACACCCGCTAGGGAAGAACACCTGACTCTGGAAACCGGAGTCGGGTTTTTTTGTGTCAAAAATCACACAATCTATGATTGCCATATTCCGGCAAGCCCTATAAAATAAAGTTTAGGATGCGACAGGGAGGCGAAAAATGGGCAAGAAGAACTGGAAATCTTCGGTCATAGCGGCTATTGTCATTGCCATTTTGTCCGTATTTTCATATACCACTGGGACTGGTGGTTCGTTTTATTTTGTCGAAAATCCGTTAAGGGACGCCCTTAGCGGGAAGGTAGCCGAGCAGCGGGAGCCGGATACCCAGATCAAAATCATCAAGATCGATTCCAAATCGCTCGAGGCGATCGGCCAATATCCGTGGGATCGCTCGATTTATGCCAAGCTGATCGAGAAGCTGGAGACCACCGGCAAGGTCGCCGCGATCGGCGTCGACGTGTTGTTCCCGGAGCCGAGCAAGGACCCGAAGAACGATCAAGCGCTCGCCGAGATTATGGCGAAGTACAAGAATGTGATCCTGCCCGTCAACTTCATGTTCCCCCCTCAACAGAAGGCGGCCGGACTGCTGGAATACGAACGGATCGAATTCCCCACCAGCGCAATTAATGCTCCGAAGAGTCAAACCGCCCACATCAATGTATTCCAAGACAGAGATGACCGTGTGAGACGCCTGATCGTAGGCATCCCAGAGAAGAACGGCGGCATGGTCGAAGCATTCAGCGTGAAGCTCGCCAATCTGACGCTGCCCCCGAACGAGCAAGTCAAGTGGGACCCGGCCAAGCAGCAATGGCTCCGGGGCGACAAGGTGATCCCGACCAACGAGCGCAATCAAGTACTTACGCAATACTTCACGAAACCCCGGCAAGAGAAGGATTTGAAGACCGGCTATGATACATATTCGTTCAGCGATGTGCTGAATGACAAGATCGACGTTCGAATGTTCGAGAACGATATTATCCTGATCGGTCCGTTCACGACAGGGCTGCAGGACGAATATTTGACTCCGATGAGCGCCTCTATCAAGATGTTCGGGGTCGAGATTCACGCGAACATGCTGCAGTCCGTCCTAGAGGACAAATTCTGGAATGAATTAAGCGAGCCAGCCGGCATTGCGATTATGCTGGGTCTCGTGCTCCTGACGCTCTATTTGTTCCAACGCTTCAAGGGCCGGCCCGCGATCTTCGTATTCGCAGGTACCCTCGTCGCCTATATCGCGGCGTTCATCATATGCAACGAGGGATTTCACATTTTCATCCCCATCTTCTATCCGCTCTTGACCATCATTCTCATGTATGTGTGGTCCATCATCAGTCATTACTTGGCCGAACGGCAGGAACGGAGCCGGGTGACCGGGATCTTCGGACGGTTCGTGCCGAAGACGGTCGTCGATCAAATGCTGCAATCCGGCGAAGAGGTCAAGCTTGGCGGAGAGCGGATGGACATCTCGCTCATCTTCGTAGATATTCGCGGCTTTACTACGCTGTCGGAGAAGCTGGAGCCGGAGCAAGTGATCACGTTCCTGAACGAATACCTCGACGTGTGTACGCGGGCGGTGTTCAAGTTCAACGGGACGCTCGACAAATTCATCGGCGACGGGGTCATGGCGATTTTCGGCGCTCCGATCAAGTTCGACAACCACGCCGAGATGGCCGTACGCGCCGCGTTGGAGATGAAGAAGCAATCGGCCGTGCTGGAGCAGAAGCTGATGGATAAGCTGGGCTTCACCGTCCGCTTCGGCGTTGGCATCAACTGCGGGCCTGCGGTCGTGGGCAATATCGGTTCGGAGGGACTGCGTCTCGACTACACCGCGATCGGCGATACGGTCAATCTCACCGCACGCTTGGAGTCGAATGCGAAGCCGGGCCAAATCTTGATCAGCGAGAACATCTACGAGCGGATCCATCACTTGTTCGAGATTGAAGATATGGGCGAGATCAAGGTGAAGGGCAAGGAATTGCCGGTCAAAATCTATCAAGTGCACAGCGAGTTGGCTATGGCGCAAGCCGCCGCCTCGAAGCAATAAAGATTAGGAAGTGCTAGACAGAGAGGAGAAAGAGAACTGGAATGAGAATGAATACTGGGAAGACACGCAAGTGGTTGGCGCAAGTCGTCTGTTGGGCCATGCTGCTTAGCCTGATGACCGGCGGCTTCGCCGGGACCGTCGCGGCCAAAGATACCCGGGCGGCTATCGCCGTCAGCGTCGAGGGGACCGTCATGGTCACCAAGGCCGGCGGCTCGAACGAATATCGGGCCTATGCCGACATGAGCTTGAATCAGGGCGACCACATTCGGACGGAATCCGGATCTAGCATCGTATTGAGAGTGGTAGATCAAGAGGATGAAGTTACGGTCGGGCCGGATACGGAATTGTATATCTCGAGCCTTATGGAGACGGACGGGGCCAAGAAGTCGAAGTTCAAGATGTGGGCCGGCTCCGTGTGGTTCAAGGTGAAGAAACTGGTCAACGCGGATGACGAATTCGAGCTGGAAACCTCGACCGCCGTCATGGGCGTCCGCGGCTCCAACGGGTATATTCAAGCGAAGCTGGGCGAATTGTTCGCGATGATGGCTTCCGGCGTCTTGGCGACCGAGAAAAAATCGGGGTCCGAAGACAGCACTTCTTCCACCGCCTCGATCTATCCGGGGCAGCAGATCAACCTGTCGGGCAGCTCGGATATCGATCCTTCCGAGGCCGTGTCGGGCTTGGACATTGAGTCCTTCGTGCAAAATGCCTCTCCGGGCGTGATTGAGAAGTTCCTCACGACCCTTCAGGAGATTCGGGAAGAGAACGAGCAGTTCGTACAAGATGTGAACACGGGGTCGAAGCAAGTCGATTCGAAATCGGGCTTGCAGCTAGGCAATCCTGCCGATCTCAGCAAGTTCGGGAACAACCTGACCGCCCTTTTGGCCAACGTCGCCAAGACCGCCGCGGATACGAACAAACTCGATAAGACTACGGTGCAATCCTTGATCGATAAAGCCAACCAGTCTACGACCGGCCAAAAGATCGATCTGAACAACGTGCCCAAGTTCGACAAGACGGCCGGGATGGACCCGGAAGTGGCTAAGAAACGGGAAGAAACCGCTAAGCAGCAGCAGTCCCAATCTCAGCAAGAACGGGATCGGGCGGCTAAAGAGCTGGAAGACAAACAAAAGGAAAATGTCGCACTGTTGAGGCTACTGGAAGCCGCTCAAAAGGCATTTGAACAGGCGAATCGTAAGGCTAAAGAGGAAGCTGCGAAAAATGCTGAGGATGCATTCAAGAATAGTCTGAGCGACGCACAGAAGCAGCAGTTCGAGCAGAACAAGCAGAAGGCGGAGGACGAGAAGAAAAAGCAGGAACAGCAGCAGCAGAACAACACGTCTTCGACGCCTACGCCGAATCCGAATACCAACCCGGGCAATACGGGGAACAACGGGAATACGGGCGGGGATACGGGGAGCGGGAATGAGCCGGATCCGGTAGCTCCGACGAAACCTACTTTTAGTACGGCTAATATTCAGACTCTCACGAATAAACCTACGCTGAGCTTAACCGTTAGCGCACAAGTAGGTGCAACGGTCCAAGTATGGGCGGGATCGGAAGCTAGAGAAAGTGTAACGATTGGAAGCAGTGGTTCGAGCTCGCTGCAAATCCAGCTGCGCGAAGGCATTAATCAGTTGTCGCTTACTGCTAGGTTGAATGGGCTTGAGAGCGAGCGAGCGATTTTGCCTGGGATAATGTTGGATACGAGTGCGCCGACCGGTTCCATCTCTGTTAGCGGCGGTAATACCGTTACCTCCAATGTCGTTACACTGAATATTGATGCGTCCAGTGATACGACGAAAATGAGTTTGTCCCAAGTTTCCGGCTCCTTTGATGAATTTGTAAACTTCTCACCAACCGTAACCAATTACCAGCTGACTAGTGGAACCGGACCGAAGACGATCTATGTGAAGTTGCAGGACGGAGCAGGCAATGTATCCACTCAAGAAATAAGTGTGACGGTTACCGTTGTAAACCCAGATACCGGTGGTCCCGCTAAAGCTACATTCACCGTTACACCAAGCACGATTTCGAAATCAACGAACGAATTCAGCATTGTACCAGGCCAACAATTTTATATTGATGTTGAGCTGAGTCAATTTACAGGTGAGTCTTCCCTCTATGCGGTCGAGGCACGACTTAATTACGATCTTCCTATATATTCGTGGTACTCGTCTGGAACCTATGGAACCTATGGAACCTATGGAACCCATGAAACCTCTGGAACCTCTGGAATCTATGGAAATCCAGGCTACCAGGGTAATGAAATTTTTAATACCAGTTCAAGTGTAGCAAGGCTCGAACAGGCTTATGATGTTGAGATTCATAAGAATGTTTTATTGTATCTGATTTCCAACTATTCAGACGGTCGGACAGCTGTAGACAATATTGATATTTCGGGAACAAAGAGGCTAGTTCGCTTTACATTCTCCAGCATTCCATACGTACCAGAAGAACAGAATGGAACCATTACCCTGAACCTAAGGATAGTCGACAAGAATGGCAGGATTGTGAATCCCGGCTCAATTTATGAGGATTCCTCCATTAATTTTAGCATCCAGAACGGAGGGATCTCCTGATGCTTAATAAAATCAGCTTACTATCACGTATTCTAATTGCAGCGTTGCTACTGAACGTGTTTCATCTTGTAGGCTCTCTTCCATACAATAAAGCGGAGGCTTCTATTGCCCCCGCTTCCTGCCAGACCGTATCCAGTTCTGTATATGCTGCCGTATACAGCGTTATCGCCCCAGATGCTGTATGCACCCAATTGAGCGATTACGAGTACGAGCGCGAGCAAACTCTTAATTTGTCGAATCTCGGTGCTGGTGATGCGTATGAGTTTGTAGTAAAGGACACAAATTTTAATGGTCAATCTATTAAAATTGTCGATGGAAATGGTACCCTGAGGACTAGTGGAGTCATTGATTCCAATACAAGTTTAGGGCGGTTAACGAATATTTCAGTCAACTCGACAGACTTATTATTTCTGGTAATCGGGGATTATGGGGATAGTCAGAAGATTATTCCTATCGGGTTCTTTTCCGATAGTATTAAGCTTGTGCGAATTGATGTAAATGATCCCAATGCGACATTTAACTCCTTAAAGCTTAATGGAGAAGTCCAAACTTGGGCTAGTCCGACAGCTGGACATTATTTCATCTTGAAAGATGTAAGTTCACTTTTTGGCTCGAATCTCTTGGCTGTTCTAGAGAAAACCATAACTAACGTGAAGCAATACTATCTTGCCAAGGTCGGTAGTTACTGGTCTGAATTTCCTTTTGATCAAGTGATTCGGGAGAAAATCAATATTTCTGACTTGTGGCCATTTTACACCTCAAGCTTTGGATTAAGTGGTGAAACGCCAGAGAGCATGTCGATTCGGCATCATTTTGGCGCTCTTTGGTCAGATGATCAATATGACATCAAACATCCTATAATTGAATACAACCAAAACATAAGCTACTATATTGATCCGCAACTAGAATGGGATATGGGCTCGTTTTATGAATATGTGGAGATACAGACGGCAACGCATCAGTATATACTTGGTAATCCGACAACGATATTTTCATCCGAGTTTTACCCGATCCCCAATCGGATTGACAACAGTGTGCCTATGTCACAAGTTAATTTTTCGGCCGTCAATTCTCAAGTATCCGATTTGAAGTTTAAGTTAATTCCGATAAAAGCGGGACCCGTTTCGTTCGAAGAAGATGCTCTTGATTTTAACTTGGACCGCAATAAAACTTTTGCGTTTTCCTATGCCTTTAATCCGTACTCTTTAAGTTATAACATTGGTGACTACTGGTTCGTGCGTGATTCTGAATTTCTCAGAAGTCAGGTAGTCCTTCAGCATAATGCAACGCTCATCTTGGGAGCAGATGTACAGGTGTTGGAGGCTTTGCCAGACGAAGAGTACGATTCGGAGTACTACCTTTCTCTACGAACTAGCCAAGGAGATATTGCACAGAATATTGGAACATCTGGGGTGAAGTTCCAACTATATCAAGGCTCGACCCCGATAGGTTCAGAAATGGATTTTGGTTCTAAATTCTATGTTGCCTCGGATGATGAGAAACCGTACTTCGTGCAGATTGTAAATGCTAATCTGTTGGATTCGAGCATAGTTAAATTGCTTTCAACAACAGCCGATATTCCATTGGTCAAATTGCATGTATCGATCTTAAATGACAGTACAGGGCAACCCACAACCTCTATTTATGCTAATCAACCAGTGGTCTTGGTAGATGATTACAATCCATTCAATTATTATGATTTACAGACGAATGAAGCTGGGGATGTTGTCATCCGAGGTTTCGGTCACGGGAAGTGGAAGGTCAAAACAATTGCTAATACTTTTGAATTAGATTATACAGTACCATTCATTCAAACCAACAACGTGGAAATTGATGGATTAAATTTCCGGAAGGAAAATTATGAGAATGTAATTCTGAATGTTGTCCCTACGCTTAACCGATCTAATCCATCGGATCTTACTCCATTGAATATCGGCGATGTGGTGCGTTTTTCGCAGAAGATTGTGCCGAACCAATTTGACTTCAATCAAGATGGAACTAGCGACGCTAACGACTACAACTATTTAATGACCCTGATCAAACCCTTTATGATCATTCCTAGATAAGGAGAACGCAATGAAACCTTTAAGAATGTTAAGCACGGCTTTGCTAACGAGCGTCTTGCTCCTCGGCAGCGCGACCGCAGCATGGGCGGCGGTCCCGATCGAGCAAGCGGTTATCGGAGGCAACAACCAAATTCTCGGCAGCGTCTCTACGGTGGCGGGCAAGGGCGACAACGGAGAAGCGAACGGCGACGCAACGTCGGCTACGTTTAGGAGCCCATGGAGCCTGCTACCTATGACTGACGGTTCTTGGCTCGTTGCAGACTCGAAGAGTCATCTGATCCGTAAGTTGTCGGGCAACCAGATGTCCGCGTATGCCGGAATTACTTTCAAGAGAGACAATTACGATAATCCGATCGGTGGCTTGGTCGATGGCAAAGTTGCGGCTTCCGTTTTCCAGCAACCGAAAGGTTTGGCTGCGGATGCGCAAGGTACCGTATATGTCGCGGATTCCGAGAACCATGCGATCCGTAAAATTGACACTACAGGCAATGTCACTACGCTTGCAGGAAGCGGTGTACTCGGGAGCAAGGATGGAAAAGGGAAGGAGGCTTCCTTCCACTCACCGCAAGATGTGGCTGTCGCGGCCGACGGAACCTTGTACGTGGCGGACACGCTTAACCATGCAATCCGTAAAATTACCGCCGATGGAACGGTGTCCACGTTGAATGCTCTATCCACGCGAGCGGTGGAGATCGTGCCGGGTCAAGTGGTTCCCGCAGGGGACTACGCGGACGGTGCCTTGAAATCGGCTAAGTTCAATGAGCCAGGCGGTCTGGTGTTGGATGCGCAAGGCAACTTGTACGTGAGCGATACCGGCAACCAATTGATTCGCTATATCGATTTCAAGACGGGGCAAGTCTCCACGGTAGCCGGGCTCATTCCAGCCGGCAACGCAGCGTTGTATGAAAAAAATGAGTTGTATGCAGCTGGAGATTTGATCGATGGCAAGGCCAGTGAGGCGGCTTTCAAGTACCCGAAAGGCTTGGCGCTTACCGCTGAGGGCGGTTTACTTATCGCGGATAGTCTGAATCATTCGATTCGCTATCTGAAGGATGGGGTCGTGTCCACGTTGGCCGGTGAGCGCGAGGGGCTTAGCGGTTTCGCGGACGGACCGGATCGCAAAGCGGGTCTGCAAAACCCGACCGACGTCGCTGTTGGGGCTGATGGCAGCGTTTGGATCGCCGATGCTTACAACAATAAAATCCGGAAGCTGTCGTTCTACTCCTTGCCGGACGGCATAACGGATGATGGTGTCATCAAGGTCGTCAATGGAGATAAGCGCGTCACCTTCGAGTCCCAGCCTGAGAATGTGAATGGGCGGGTGCTGGTTCCGGTTCGCGCCATTACGGAAGCGTTGGGCTTTGAAGTGAAGTTTAACGAAAATGCTACAACAGGCGAACGCACCGTACTTTTGTCCAAAGGCAGTACCAGCGTAGAATTAACGATCGGCAAGCAGCAGATCAAACGCATTGTTCCGAACACAGCCGCTGTGATCAAGGAGATCGATGTGGCGCCTTATATTCAAGCGGACCTCACGTACGTCCCGATTCGGTTCTTCTCGGAAGAACTCGGCTTGGACGTCCAATGGGACGCAGCAACCGAAACCGTAATTTTACGATAATTTACACCCACGATTCGACTCGATGATGCCGGCACAAGTGCTGGCATCTTTTTTTGAGGGCAGGACAGGCAAGAATGAGGTTTCTAAAATTGGGCAAAAGGAGGTCCGGTGGCGAGTGGGGAAAGCGGAACGATGGAAGTATTACGTCATAACCCTAATTTTGGCCGTGAGCTTCAGTCTTGGCGGAACGACGTTCTGGGGGACGCATCCGGCTCAGGCCAAAGACAGTCGCGCTGCGATCGTAGTGTCCCTCCAAGGGACGGTTATGGTGACGAAGGCCGGAGGATCGAACAGCTATCGGGCTTTCGAGGAAATGAGCTTGAACCAGGGGGATCATATCAAGACCGAAGCGGGCTCCAGTATCACCCTACAAATCGTGGATCAGGAAGATGAAGTGACGATCGGCGAAAATACGGAGCTCTACATCTCCAGTCTGGTCGAAGCGGCCGGTGGGAAGAAGTCCAAGTTGAAGGTGTGGGCCGGATCGCTGTGGTTCAAGGTCAAGAAGCTCGTTAATGCCGAAGACGAATTCGAGGTAGAAACACCGACCGCCGTCATGGGGGTGCGGGGCTCCAACGGATACATCGAGACCAAGCTGGGGCAAATTTTTGCCATTATGGCATCGGGGGTTCTGAATGCTTCCTCGACGGGAAATGAGAACGAGGATGCCTCCGCATCAGCGAACATTTATCCGGGGCAGCAGTTCACATTGCCTGATTCGGGTGCCGGTGTTGACCCCTCTGTAGGGGTTGCGCCTTTGAACATTGAAGAATTCGTGAGTAGGGCAAACCCGGCGATGATCGTACAGCTCATTGAGACGATTCAACAAATCGCGGAGGAGAACCAAACGTTTATCGAGCAGGTTGGAACCGGAACGAAGCAAGTCGATCCTAAATCCGGGTTGACTTTGTCGGATGCGGGCACCCTTTCCCAATTCGGGGGAAACCTGACCAACCTCGTCGCGAATATCGCTAAAGTGGCCAAGGATACGAACAAAGTAGACGCCAAAGAGATGGATACGTTGATCGCCAAAGTCAATGAAAGCCTTACTGGTGAAAAGATTGATTTGGCTAATGTGAAGCCTTTCGATAAAACGATCGCGACTGATCCGGAAGTGTTGAAGGCGAAGGAGGCCGAACTGGCGCGGCTCGAGGCGGAGCGGAAACAAAAGCAGGATGAAGCACGGCTGCAGGAAGAAGAGCGCGCTCGTCAGAATGCGGCTCTGCTGGCGCAACTGGAGGCGGAGAAGGCGAAGCAGGAAGAGGCAAACCGTCAAGCCCAGCAGCAGCAAAAGCAACAGACGGAGGAAACGTATAAGCAGGGACTTGGGGAGGCGGAGAAAGCCCGGTTTGAAGCGGATAAGCAGAGGACTGATCAGCAACAACAGCAGCAGGGTGGGCAGCAGCCGGGAACTCAGCAACCCGGAACCCAACAACCGGGAACGCAACAGCCCGGAACTGGCACGCAGCAGCCTGGATCGGGTTCGGAGGAGCCGGAAGTTCCGCCTCCAGGTACGCCGGTGGTGAAGAGTCCGGTTGCATCGTTAACTACGAATGCGGCGAATGTTACAATTCGTGTCGGAGGTATAGTCGGGAATACGATTCGACTTTGGAACTCTTCACAGAAGTTGGGTGAGCAAGTTGTTGGATCAAGTGGGGAAGTTGTTTTTGAGGTTGCCTTGGCGGAAGGGCCATATAGCTTGCAGGTCGATGCGATCAATACTGCTGGAACGCTCAGCAGTCGCATTTCGGTGCCGGCCATTCGGGTAGACCGGACTGCACCGCAGCCACCTTCGATTGCGCCATTGCCGACATATTGGAATGCGGGCAGCCTGAGACAGTTGCAGGTGACCGCGGAGTTAGGTTCGCAGTTGCAGGTTTTCTTGAATGAACAGTCTGTGCCGTTCTTCACGAGTACGGTGACGAGTGCTACTTATGAGGTAGTGCCGGTAACTGTGGGTGGAGATGGGGCATACACGTTCCGTGCTACTGCTACGGATGCAGCTGGGAATGTCAGTGGGGCGGCTAGCGCTAGTGTGGTGGTGGATACGGTGGGGCCGGCGGCTCCAAGTGTAAACGCACCGGCGTATTGGAACGCGCTGAGCACGAAGAGGGAACTGACGATAACCGCAGAAGCAGGCTCGACGGTGAAGGTGTACAAGGGAAGCGAAGCCATACCGTTCTATAGCGAAACGATCGGCACGATCCCGTTGGTGGTGACGATCGACGATGCGGTGGCGGGAGACAACGTGTATCGCGTGACGGCGACGGACGCAGCGTTGAACGTGAGTGAAGCGACTAGTGTGACAGTGAAGCTGGACACGACTGCCCCTAACGCTCCGGAAGTAACGGCGCCGGCGTACTGGAACGCATTGAGCACGAAGCGGGAACTGACGATAACCGCAGAAGCAGGCTCGACGGTGAAGGTGTACAAGGGAAGCGAAGCCACGCCGTTCTATAGCGAAACGATCGGCACAATCCCGTCGGTGGTGACGATCGACGATGCGGTGGCGGGAGACAACGTGTACCGCGTGACGGCGACGGACGCAGCGTTGAACGTGAGTGAAGCAGCGGAAGTGACAGTGAAGCTGGACACGAGTGCGCC
>NZ_JBJGED010000032.1:0-88542 GCF_045062745.1 Paenibacillus sp. HJGM_3 | reverse complement strand
AGCCTCGACCAGCAGGAGCTCGGGCGGTTCCTTCAGGAAGCCGGCTGGGAGCCGCGAGGCCAAGTGCTGCTGCTGGACAAGGACGAGCGCATCATCACCGGCGGGAACCCGAGCTGGGTAAATCGTTCGCTCTCCGACCTGTATCCAGGGATGGAACCTATGGATGAGGCGACCGGCATCATGACTTACGGCAGCGGCCAGGAACGGCAGACGATTCTGTACAATACGATCCCGAATCTGGGCTGGAAGCTCGTCGGCTTCATTCCGACCCGCGTCTATACCGCACAGAATACGTACGTGTTGACGCTGACCGCCATCGCGACCGGCGTCGCGATCGTGCTGGCTATCGGGCTTATCCTGTATATTCTGCAGCGGTTGACAAAGCCTCTCACGAAGCTCACGCAATACATGAAGGATTTGAATCCGGACGACACGATTCCGACCATTACCGTGCGCAGCTCGGACGAGGTCGGGTTGCTCGTTCATAGCTACAACAAGCTGAGCGACCGGATCGAGCGGCTCAAGGATCAGGTGCAGCTGAACGAAGCGAAGAAGAAGGAAGCCGACATCCAGGCGCTGCAGGCACAGATCAACCCGCACTTCCTGTACAACACGCTGTCGTCGATCCACTGGATCGCGCTCATGAACAAGGAGAAGCAAATCGCCGAGATGGTCGGCGCACTGAGCGACTTCCTCCGCTTCAGCCTAAACAAGGGCGAGGAATATTGCCCGGTGCAGCAGGAAATCGCCCACGTGCAGAACTATGTGCACATTCAGTCCATGCGGTTCCCGGATCAGTTCGATGTGGAGTTCTATATCGATCCGGAGATGCTGCCGAAGACGATGCTGAAGCTGCTGCTCCAGCCGCTGATCGAGAATAGCCTGATTCACGGCATTCAAAAACGCAAAGAGCGGGGCACCGTCTTCGTCCACGGCGAGCTGCTGCCGGAAGCGATGCGGTTCACGGTGGAGGACACGGGTGTCGGCATCGAACCCGCCAAGCTGCAGGACATCCGTCGCCGGCTGTCCGCTCCGGTTAACCTGGATCCAGCCGAGCCGGGCGGCGGACTCACACGGCTGACCGGGCCGAACAAGGCAAGCAGCTACGGATTGCTAAATGTGCACCGACGGCTGCAGCTGCACTATGGTCCTTCGTCCGGCCTTACGATCGACAGCGAGGTCGGCAAAGGCACGATCATCTCATTCAGCATTCCGCTGATCCATCCACGGGGGGAGAGAGACGCATGAAACTGTTAATCGTCGACGACGAAGTCATCATCCGCAACGGACTTTGCACGGTAATCGACTGGAAGGAGCTTGGTCTCGACCTGCTCCCTCCTGCCTCGTCGGCCGAGGAAGCATTGGAGCGCATCCCGGTGGAGAAGCCGCACATCATTCTCACCGATATCCGTATGCCCGGCCTGGACGGGATCGAGCTCGCGCGCGAGGTGAAGGAGCTGCTGCCGGACACGGAGGTCGTCATCTTGACCGGATACGACGATTTCGCCTATGCGCAGCAGGCGCTCCGCGAGGGCGTAACCGACTATTTGCTGAAGACGAGCCGTCCCGAGGAGATCATCAAGGCTGCGATGAAGGCGAAGCAGAACATTCTGGAGAAGTGGGAGCTGTCCCGGCAGGACACGCTGCAGCAGGCCGCTCTGCGCAAGCAGCTGCTCGAGAAGCTGCTGACAGTCGGACTCGGCGGCGACGCCGAGGCACTGGAGCGCATCCGCCGCTGGTTCCGTCAAGCGAAGGTCGACTTGAGCGTGGAGGGCGTTGATACCGAGGCGACTGCGTTCCAGGTGATGCTGCTGTCCGCCTCCGGTTGGGGTGAGAAACCGTTCGCCCAGCTGCTGCAAGGCGCCGCCGAGAACATCGTCCAGGAGCTGCTGCCTTGCGTCACGCAGCTGCAGGACGATCGCGTGCTCGTCGTGCTGCGCCCCGAGCCTGGGCGGACCGATCGCGCGAGCCTGCAGCTGGCGCTGCAGCGTGTGGAGCGGACGCTGAAGTGCAGCGTCTTCGCCGCGCTCGGACGGATCGCGAGCGGCTATGAGGAGCTGCGGCTGTCCCATCAGGAGGCGCTCGACGTGTACAGCTACAAAGGGCTGGTCGGTTCCAGCGGGCGAAATTTGCTCACCGTGGACGACCTGCGCGACCGCACCGGCAGCCGCACCGTCTGCACCGAGAAGGAAGAGGCCGAGCTCGCCGCCATCCTCATGAGCCACAACGCCACCGAGCTGCGCCATTGGGTGATCCAGACCGTCCGTGCGCAGCTGGACGATCCCGCGGCTACGCCCGCTACCTTGCAGCGGTTCCTGCATTCGCTCGTCCTGGCCGGCTACCGCTGGCTCGAGCGAAGCGCCGAAGGTCAAGACGCCGGGCATGCCGACGCGACTTCGCCCGAAGGCAGCTTCGCGCTGGACGACCGTCCGGAGGACGAGGTGTTCAAGCGGCTGTCCGCGATCATGACCGCTTTCCATCAGACGATCCATCAGAGCCGGTTCGCCTATATCCGCAAGGCGATCGCCTATATCAAGGACAACCTCGACCAGAGCTTATCGCTGCAGCAAGTGGCGCGCTACGTGCATTTGAACCCGAACCATTTCAGCGAAGTGTTCAAGCGCGAAACCGGGCAAACTTATCTAGAATTCGTCACCCAAGAGCGGATGCGCCGGGCGGCCGATCTGCTGAGCGGCACCCCGAGCAAGGTGAGCGAAGTGGCGAAGCGTGTGGGTTACGAGGATATCAAATATTTCACCCAACAGTTCAAAAAGTTCTCCGGCCGCACTCCCTCCGAATTCCGGGAAGCCGCCCGAAAACCTGAACAATGACCCCCCGCGCTCCGAAGTTTCTCCCGTACCTCTTCCGAGCAAGGCCCCCTATACTGAAGAGGCAACATCAACAATAGGAGGTCAGCCCTAGATGAAAAAAACATGGCTTATGGCACTCGTCTTCGTTCTTGTCCTGACCATTGTCGGCTGCGGCGCGAAGGAATCCGCGGATTCCACGACCGGATCCGGCATAGGCGCGAAGGCGCCTGAGAAAGTGAAGCTCAGCTTATGGCACAACTACACCGGCGACGATCTTCGGGCCAAAACGATGCGCGAAACGATCGACACCTTCAAGAAAAATAACCCGAACATCGAGTTGGACGTGCAAGCGATTCCACCAGACGGGTACAAAGCTCGATTGAAAACGGTAGCCGCAGCGAACGAAATGCCCGACTTGTTCGTGATGTGGCCGGGCGCGATGACGAAGGAATTCGTCAGCGGCGACCTGATCCAGCCGATCAACAGTCTGCTCGACAGCAAGCCGGAGTGGAAGAACGGCTTCTTGCCAAACTCGTTCAGCGAATTCACGATCGACGGCAAGACGTACAGCGCTCCGATGGCTTTGTCTCCGACGTCCCTGCTCTTCTACAGCAAGACGCTGTTCGACAAATACAACGTGCAGCCGCCCAAGACTTGGGATGACCTGCTGAAGCTGGTAGACACGTTCAAAAAAGAAAAGGTTACCCCGATCGCCCTGGGCAACAAAGCGGCGTGGGTGGCGCAATCTAGCATCCTGAGCTCCTTGGCGGATCGTGTTACCGGAACGGACTGGTTCCTGAAAGCCGTGGACGGCAACGGCGCGAAGTTCACGGATCCGGAATTCGTGCAAGCTCTGACTTACCTGCAGCAGCTCAGCAAGGCCGGCGCGTTCCAAGAAGGCTTCAACAGCATCGACAACACGCAGATGGAGCAAATGTTCGCGCAAGGCAAAGCGGCCATGATGATCGACGGCGGCTGGGCGCTCACGAATTTGGCGGCCAATGCTTCCAAGGAAGCGCTTGACGGCATGCGGGTGACGGTTCTCCCTTCCGTTCCCGGCGGCAAAGGCGATCCGAACTCGTTGTCCGGCGTAGTCGGCACGGGGCTCGGGCTGAGCAAAAAAGTGGATGGCGCCCGCAAAGACGCCGCCTACCAGCTGATCTATGCGATGGCTAGCCCGGAAGTGCAGAAGAAGACGCTGGAAGGCAACCAGCTCGTCAGCTACAAGGTCGACTTGGATCCTTCGAAAGTAACGTCGATTTTCGCGGAAGTTTACAAACTGCTCGGCACGGTGAAGATGACTCCCGTGTATGACGGCCGCCTCAGCTCGGCTGCGGCAGACGTCGTGAACAACGGGCTGCAGGAGCTGCTCATGGGCGGCAAGCCGGAAGACATCGCGAAGAAGATTCAAGATTCCCATAGCAAAGCGATCGGCAAATAATACTAGCAGCACCGCGATTCCAGTCTTCTTCTCGGGGGCTGGAATCCTCTCTTATTCCCCACAAAGTGAAGTGATGCTCTGTAGCTTATTCCAGGGCAGAGCCCCTTTGTGGGTCCCCAGAAACATTTTGTCGCAACAAGGAGGATTCCCATGACCAAGACCGCACGCCTAAGAAGCTTCCTGACCATCGGACTGACTCCGGCGCTCCTGCTCTATGTCTTCTTCGTCATCGTGCCCATCTTCTGGTCCGCTTACTACGGCTTCTTCGACTGGAAGGGGATCGGGGCGGCGAAGTTCATCGGGCTGGACAACTATAAGGAGGTGCTGCAGGATTCGATTTTCTGGGGCGCCTTCAAGAACAACATGCTCGTCGTCGCCGCCTCCGTCTTCGGCCAAGTGCCGATCGCGATGATCCTGGCGCTGCTGCTCACCCGCACCTCGTGGTTCCAGCGCGCGGTCCGGGCGTCCGTGTTCATGCCGATGGTCCTGTCGTCGGTCGTGGTCGGGATCATCTGGGGCTACATCTACCACCCGCAGATCGGGATCCTGAACTTCGTGCTCGATACCGTCGGCCTCGATATGCTGAAGAAGGCTTGGCTGTCCGATCCGAGCGTCTCCATGTACGCGCTGATGGTGCCGATTATCTGGAACTATATCGGGCCTTATCTGATTATTTTTATCGCCGCCCTGCAAAATATTTCACCCGAAATCAACGATGCCGCCCTCATCGACGGGGTAAAGCCGGTGCGCAAGCTGTTCACGATCACGCTCCCGATGATCTGGGATACGATCAAGGTCGTCATCGTGCTCTGCATCTCCGGCAGCCTGAAGGCGTTCGACCTGATCTACGTGATGACGGGAGGCGGCCCGGCGCACAGCACCGAGCTGCTCGCCTCCTATATGTACAACAGCACGTTCAACGTGTACCGGTTTGGGTACGGCAGCGCGGTGTCGACCGCGATCATCATCCTCAGTCTGATACTCATCGCCGGCAGCCAATTTCTCATGAAACGAGACTACCGTTAGGAAAGGAGCCGATCGACAATGGCCCATTCACTTTCACAAAAAAGAACGGCCCTTGCCCCCGGCGCCGTCTCTGCCAAGGTTAGCTGGAAACGGGGATTGATCAACGTGCTGCTGGCGCTGTATGCCCTCGTCACCCTGTACCCGCTGTTCTGGCTACTCACCAGCGCATTCAAGTCCAACGACGAATTCGATTCACATCCGTTCTCGCTGCCGCAGGTGTGGCATTGGGAGAATCTCTCCCGTGCCTGGGAGGTGTCCAAGATGGGCACCTCGCTGATCAACTCGACAATCGTAACGATCGGCGCCATGATCCTCACGCTGCTGCTGGGCGCACTAGCCGCGTACGTGCTCGCCCGTTTCGAGTTTCGGCTCAAGGCGTTCTTCATGGGTCTGTTCCTTCTCGGCATGCTCATCCCGATCCACAGTACCCTTGTGCCGCTGTTCATCATGCTGAAGAAAGTCTCGCTCCTCGATACGTACTGGGCGCTCATCCTGCCCTATACCGCTTTCGAGCTGCCGCTCGCGATTTTCGTGATCGCCGCCTATATGACTTCGGTGCCGAAGGAAGTCGAGGAAGCCGCGCTGATCGACGGCACCGGCTACTGGGGCATCTTCTTCCGCATGATGCTGCCGCTCAGCCTCCCGGCGCTGTCCACGGTCGCGATCCTGGCGTTCCTGCGGTTCTGGAACGACTTTGCCTTCTCGCTTATCTTCATCAGCAAGCCGGCGCTGAAGACGGTGCCGCTCAGCCTATCTGTGTTCGCCACGGGCTACTCGACCGACTACAAGCTGACGATGGCGGCCATGACGATCGCCGTCATTCCGACCATCGTCGTGTTCCTGATGTTCCAGGAGCAGATTATGAAAGGCATGACAGCCGGAGCGGTGAAAGGGTAATTCTAGCCGGCAGGTACCGACAGCTTGTGAGCCGATAAGCCTTACTCCAAGAGGAGTATGGCTTATTTTGTTGTCAAAGGGTTGTTCTTCATGGTTTGCATATGTAGTTAGATTTTGCCTAATTGCGCGTGCATGGCGTTGGGTGGTTGCGCCTATAGTTCGATTTTGACGAATTGGAGCATGTATTTCGAACACGCATCTTGTAAACCCGGGCTCTAAGTAGCCAAAATCAAATTGCAGGTCTCAATCCCGAGTTGTTCCCTCTCCAGTTAGGCAAAATCGAATTGCACGGGTCCGAGGCCTTACACGAACAAGCTCCGTTGACGATCCCTTCCCTCACATGGTAGATTGCAGGAAAGGAATGCCATTGTAGGAGGGCCCCATGACGCAACCCATTCGATTAGGCATGATCGGAAGCGGCCACGTGAGCAACCGGTACTTCGAGCAGGCCGCCCGGCTGGACGGCGTACGGTTCGTGGCGACATGCGCGCGGAGCCTGGATTCTGCCCGGCTGAAGGCCGAGCAGGTCGGCGTCCCGCGCTGGTACGACGACTACCGCGTCATGATGGACGCGGAAGAGCTCGACGGCGTCGTCGTGGCGACGCCGCATTCCGTGCACGCCGAGCCGGCGCTGGCGGCGTTCGAGCGCGGGCTGCACGTGATGAACGAGAAGCCGATGGCGACCTCGTTCGAGGAGTGCCGCCGCATGGTCGAGCAGGCCGAAGCGGCGGGTGTCGTCTTCATGAGCTTGCCGTATGACATGCACCCGTCGCTGCTCACCGCCGCCTCGTACGTGGACGAGCGCTACCTCGGCAAAATTACCGGGGCCGAATCCCAGCTGTCCCTACCCGGCCCCTGGCGGGACAACTGGTACTACGACCGGTCCGTCTCCCACGGCGGCGCCGTGCTCGATTGCCTCGTGTACGCGGTCAGTAGGCTCGTCGCCCTGCTAGGCCCGGCCGTCAGCGTCATGGCCGAGGCCGGCACGCTCATCCCGCGGCGCATCGTCGGCGACGGCAAGCGCGTGTTGAGCGACGTGGACGACAATGTCACCGTCCTCCTCGGGTTCGCCGGCGGACAGCAAGCCGTGCTTCGCACGCTATGGGGGTTGTCGTTCAAACTGAACAACACCTTGATCTACGGCCGCAAGGGGACGCTGGCCTGGAACGACAGCGGCTTCCCGGTCGTGCTCCACTCCCCGGGGCAGCCGATTCCCGGCGCCGAGCCGGTGAGATGGCGGGGACTCGCCGACTGCTACGCCCCCACCGCCCAGCTCGCCTCGGCTCAGCAGGAGAGCCCGATCGCGCACTTCGTGCGCTGCATGCGAAGCGGCGTGCAGCCCGTGCAATCCGCCCGGCAGCAGCTGCACGTGCACGAAATTATGTTCGCCGCCTATCGGTCGGCGGAGACCGGCAAGCGCGTGGCGCTCACGACGACGTTCGTGCACGGAGACAAGCTGGATCCCGCGATCTTCGATACGAAGAGCGGGTATATTTAACCGGTTAATCGAGACCGCTACAGTATTAAAAGAAAATTTTTCATTTATTTCCCCGAATCCCGCTTCTTCCGATCAAATAAAGGAAAAACTTTCATCTATTGGTGGAAAGCGCAATGGATTTTGAGCTTTTTAAGCGATTAGATGACAAAAGATCATCTATTTCCCTGCCGGGCCGCTCCAACCAAAGAATAGATGATCTTTTTTCATCTATTTACGCCGACACCTACTCAACAAAAACTCCAACACCCACAAGGGATGTTGGAGTTTTTCTACATAGAATCCTTACCGCACGTTCACATTCCCGATACGGAACGTGTTAGGGCCTTGCCACCCGACGAACGGATACGAGGTCATCCGCGAGGTCCCGTCGGCCAGCACGTCCCAGCCCGGATCGCTGCCCGCGAGCACGATCCACGTCTTCCCGCCCTCCTGGCGGATGTCGCCGATCGTGTACCCGTGCGTCTTGCCATCCGGATGGTCGACGACGACCGTACGCCCGATCAGCTCGGCCGGCACCGCCGCCGTTGTCACTAGGGCGTCCACGGGGTCGCCTTCGACTTTGCGCAGCACGTCTGTGACCGTGCCCTGCACGACGCCGGCGCCGGTGACGGAATCCGCGCCCTTGCGGAGCAGCGTCCCTTCAGACAGCAGCATCTTCGTCACCGCCCCGTCCACGAGGCGGATCAGGCCGTACTTGCCGTTGAGCTCCATATCGCCGACCTTCATCGTCCGGGTCGGGTCCGCGGCGCTGAGCACGATATCCGTCGTGTTGCCGTAGCGGATGCGGAGCGCCACGTCGCCCGGCGCACCTTGATCCGGCGTCAGCTTCTCGATCGACTCGATCTTCGGCCCCGCTCCTTTATACGGCTCCATCACGTTTGTGAACGCGTTCGTCAGATTGCTTCCGCTCGAGCGCACGACCATTTTGGGCATCCAATATTTTACTGCTTCGGTATTGATGTCCTTCGACGTGCCGAACAACCGGGTCGCCCTGAGCGATGGCGCCTTGCCGATGAACATTTCATTGGTCCCGGTGCCGTCGATGAACCCATGGATCGCGAGCTTTGCCTGCTCCGTACCGTTCTCTTCCGTCTCCAGCGTCAAGCTGTAGGCGTCGCTAGGAAGATCCGCCCGCGACACATCCTGCACGAACATGTAGGCGTAATATTCACCGCCCGCCGAGCCGGTCTCGTTCTCCGACTTCGGCATCGTCACGGGCGTCCCCGGCGGCAGCAGGTATTCTCCGTACGGCTGCAGCGGCAGATCAGACGTGAAGCGGCCGTCCCGGTTCGCATCCCCGCCGAGTGTATACTCATGCCGGTTCCCGCCGGTAACGCGGAACACATCGACCACATAGCCGTCGCTCGCATCCGCCGTATCGTCGAAGCCAATCGACCAAGCCTCGCGATTGTACGCATCCGTGACCGGATAGGCGGTGTCCTGACTCGCCCGGACGATCTGCACGCCATCGCTCGAAGGCAGGAAGGACTGAATCTGCCCGCCATGCTTACCATCACCGGCCGTGCTCATGTCCTTCCCGTCCACGACGACCGTGTTGTGAGCGAGCGACGAGACGGTCCAGGCTCGGAAGAACGTGTGCGTGTAGCCGAGATCCGGCAGCAGCTCCTGGCCTTTGGCGAACAAGGTCAGGTTCAGCGGATCATAGTGATTGTGCCCGTATTTCGGCACGAAGTTAAGATAAACCTGCGACTGATTCGTACCAGACCCTTGCGCGAGCCGGGTGATACCCGAGCCGGGAAGCACATACGAGCCGAGTCCGGTGAGCGGTGCCGCCGTTTTCTCGTTCGCCCACGTATCCATGACCGGCACATAGCTGCCGTTCGGATAGGCCACGACATCCTTCATGATCATCGCATTCTTGAGCGCTGGGTAAGTGCCCGCCATATCGAGCCCGTCAATCCGCTGCCCGCTGCGCGGAGAGACGTACCCGGCCGGGTCGGTCCAGCCCTTCGCTTCGTTCATGCTTTGAAGCAGCCCGTTGGTCGACTGATTGTGGTACGACACGGTCACTTCCTTCCAGAATCCGTCGGACAGGAAGTTGTTCGCGGCGAAATCCTGCATCAGCTCCACCGCTTCATGCATGTAGGACGGCTGCCCGGATGCCCTCGCCATCCGCACGAGGCCGAGCCAAGTCGTATATTCCATATTGTGATTCAGAATCGGGAACGAGCGGACGTAGTCGAACGACGGCTCGAATACTTGCTCGACAAGCCTCTTTTCCACATCATACCCCAGCTCCTGGCTCAACAGCTCGAAGGCGTTCGTCTTGCGCACATCGCGGTAAGCGTTGATCAGATAGCTCATATTCGTCATCTCGCCGGTGTACCAGCGGTACCAGACGCCGCCCCAATAGTGATACGGAGCGCCGCCCGTAAGCGGGTAGTTCGTCCAGTAGTAGTCGTTCGTCGGCATGTAGCCGGCATAGACGTCCGCCCACCGGCTCAAGAGGCGCGCTGCGCCCAGCGGATCGGTCGCCGCCAGCTTCGCGGTCTCCCGGAGTGCATAGTCCTTTTGGAAATATTCCACATGTGAAGTAAAGAAATACCGCAGTCCCTCGCTGTCTTCGTAATATGGATAGTCGACTTCCTGGCCGAGCCTGTTCGTGGCGGTCAGATGCTTCGTCTCCGGATAAGCCGGGTTCGGATAGACGGTCCCCGTCGACTTGGACACGATCTGATCCGGTTTGTCGGCGCTCCAATTGTACAATTGATAAGGACGCAGCGTCGGATCTTCGGGCAAGCCGGTGAAAATAAACCCGGTCCGCTCGGGGATGAGGTCCATCAGACGCTGCACCTGCTCGGAAGCGGGCGACGGCGTCACCGGCTGCTTCTCACCTGTCGGGATCGTCTCCACTGCGAGCCGGTCTCCCGCGGCGAGGAGCGCATCCCGGTCGAAGCTCAGTTCGAAGTAATTATAGGCGCCGTTGCTTTGGCGGAACCCGGCTACGAGCCGGTAGAGTCCGCGGAGCATCGGCTTAGGATGGGTGAAGGTGACGGCCGTCTCCCCGTTCAGCTTCTCGATGGTCGGCGCCTCCAGCTGGGCCGTCACGCCATCCGGCGAAATCCAATACAGATGGAGCTCCGTCCCGGCATGAATGGCGTTCCCTTGCATGCGGAACTGCTTTGTCTGAGTGTCCTTGTAGAGGAGCCTCGCGCCCTCCGGGTGCCAGGCTTCCGTCCGACTTCCGCTCACGCCCTCCAGCTGAGGCGTTCCCGAGAAGTAGAGCGGTGCGAGCCGTCCCTGGTTCAGCACATGCGCCACCAAGGCGTAGCTGTCTGCCCCCTGATCGCTGATGTAGGAGCTGCGGATCGGCACCCACGAGCTGAACGGCTCGGAGTTGATCCCATAGTAGCGCACGGCATTGAACAGCAACCGGTCGCCGGGAGCCACCGCCTCGATGCCGAGCGATCGGATCGGGATGCGTGCTTCCATCGTCCATGCCCCGCTGCCCGGCAAGACCTTCACTTCGGCGCCGGCCAACTCCGTAACGGCCCCGCCCCAATCCGTCTTCACCGGACGGCCGCCCGACACGATCGGGACTGCCAGCCGGTATACCGCATCCGTCGCGCTGCCCGGCTCGAGCAGCAGCTCGACCCGCTCCGTCTCCGGCGTGCCGCCGCCCGGGGCCGCATAGCCCTTCAGAGCCACGTAGAGATTGTCCCGGTCGTACATCAGCGAGAGCTCCGTATCGGCTTCTACGGGAGCATTGTCATACATCGACACGAACCCGTCCGCATGGAAAGCCGTCTGCCACAGCGGCTCCAGGACGCCGTCCACGGTCGGCCCCGCTTGTCCTTGCGGGACGACCGCCCAACGATCCGCGTAGCTCTGCACTTCCGCTGCCGGCTCCTGTGATCCGGTCAGGCCGGACACTCCCCCTCCGGTCCCGGATCCCGCATCGCCGTAAGCGGCTCCTGCCGCGCTCTGCAGCAGCACGGCTCCCATCAGGAAGCCTACGGCTGCTCCTCGCCACTTTCCTCTTCTCCGCACCGTCAATCCACCTCCAACTGTTTCGACCGCAGCAAGGTGTAAGGGCTTTCATAGTAGTGAGTTTAGATTCCGCTGCCGCATCGTAGTTCCAGAGTATCATAATTACAAGTTAATTACATCATACGATAGTAATAGATCCGTCGACAAAAAAAGAGAAGGAACCGCAGTTCCTTCCCCTAATCTCTACTTATCTCAAATCGCCCGCATCCGATTGTTGCGCGGATGGTGCTCAACCTCCGCCAGCCCCAGCGCCTCCATGAGCGGCGGGATATACATGCCGAACCGGCCGCGAAATCCTTTCTTCAGTCCGTACCAGCCTCCGACCGGGTTGTCCGCGGACCGGCCCCAGGCTTCGACCGTGCCCTCCTTGGCCGGCTTCTGCTCATCGGCGCTGCCCAGCTCCATCCAGTCCCCGTGCGCCTTCAGCATCGCATGCAGATCGTCGAGGCAGCGGTAATCATAATGCAGGACCGTTTTGCCTACCACACAGACCAGAATCGGCTTGCCGTCCTTCTCGTCCCGGTACATCTCATATTCGGCCGTTAACGGCGGCGTCTTCAGCTTCCAAGGGCTCTCTTTGGTTCCAAGCTCCGTCGACATGATTTGCATAGGCTCCTTTACTGATTGCGTATCGGGTTCCTTTTTATGGGTCTCGGTCCCATCATACCACATGGCCCTCAACGGAGGCCATGAACTTGTCCAGCACGCCCCGCAGTTCATCGGGCCGACTGAGCATAGGCAAGTGCCCGCTGTCCAGCACCTCCGTGAATCGGGCGTCCAAGGCGTCCCGCATCTGGGCCTGCTGCCCGGTGTTCATTTCGCGGTCCTGCGACAGCTGCACGTACAGCTTCGGCACGGCCGGGAGGGGCGCATCCGTCCGATCCGTGTACACACGGATCGACTCGGGCACGAACGCCCGCACCACATCGTCCGTCTGCGCCTGGGTCAAGTCGTGGCACAGCCCCTGGCGAATGGCCGGCTCCGGCGGCTTCGTGCCAATCAGACGCAGCAGCGCTCCCATCAGCAGCCGCTTCGCGAGCGGCAACGTCGAGAGGAACGACCCGCCCCGGCTCGGGATCACCGCGCCTACCGCGGCGAAGCCGACAACCCGGCTCCCCAGCGCCTCGGCCAGCTTCAGCGCCAGCACGCCGCCCAGGGAATGCGCGACGAGCACGACCCGCTCGATGTCCCAGGCGTCAACCTGCAATTTCATGTGAGCTACATAGTCGTTCAGCGTCAGCCCTCTCCGCTCCGGCGGATGCTCCAGCAACAAGCACGGATTGTCCAGCCCGGCAATGACGCCGGACCATATGGAAGGGGTCAAGCCCGCTCCGTGTATAAAGACGAACCCGATCTCATCCGTAGTTTTAGTCATTTCATAGCGCCTCCTAATTATTTCTGAGTAGGCCCAGTATACAGCGAATCCCCTGACAACCGCTGTCAGGGGATTTTATGCTTAAGCTACCACCCATATTGCTCCGGTCCCCATTCCCTGCGAACCAGCTCCTGCTTCTGATAGATCGACGTCCGATTCGGCAAGTCTTCCTCCACGATGACCCCAGCCCCGACAATGCTGTAGATGCCTACCTTGCAGCCGGGCATCAGAATTGCGTTGACGCCGGTCCTCGCATAATCGCCCATATAGCTGGCGTTCGCATGCTCTCGCGGGTATTCGCGACGTCCTTTCACCCTATGCATCGTATAGCGGTCGTCATACCGAAGCGTCCCGCACACCGTAGCCGCCCCAAGGTCGGTATGGCTTCCGATTATGCCGTAAAACTCCAAATAATGCGACAAATGAACAACATCCATAATCATACCGGAAATTTCCGCACAATGCGTTACGATGCATTTATGGCCAATAACGGATCCCGCCGACACCTGGCAATAATTGCCTATGTACGTATGGTCCCCAATCATATTGTTTCCACCCAGAATGGCCCCGTTCTCAATGGTCGTATGATCGCCTACGATGACGTTCCCTTTGATCACCACGTTGCGTCCGATGATGCTGCCCTTCCCCAACTTCACAAAGCCATCGATAGCTGCACTGGGATGGATCGAAGCTCCTTCCCCGAGGATATGATCGGTCAAGCGGTCGCATTGGAGTTTCGCTACCCTCTGGTTTGCCGTAAGAATATGCCAGGGCTTATCCAGATCCAGGAACAGGCCCTTCGCTTCAACTGCCGGTACAACGTTTCCCTCTTGGAGATAATCCGCAACCGACATTTCCAGAAATCCTTCCAAAGGCGGCATCGTCCCAACCTGAACATGGGTGAATAATCCAGAATTCGTCTCCACATAGGGCCAGAACGTATCGGCGAACGCGAATGCGCAAAAACGGTGCGTGAACGGCCTGCGGGGATGTCCCATGATCTGATCCAGCTTGTCCTCCGACAATGTGCAGCAGATCCAATCCTGGGGCAGCTCTTCCTTCAGCGGATCCACCAGCGCAAGCGCTTCATATGGACCGGCTTCGAAACGCGCGATCATTCGTTCCACATCCGCCCCGTCCAGCAAGGTGTCCCCATAAAGCACCAGGAAGGCGGAATCCTGAACTAACGGTTTGGCGGAAAGCAGCGAAAAGGCCGTCCCTTTGTCCGGCTGCGTTTGCACGACCTTTACGTGCGTATCCTTCCGAAAGCAATGACGGATTTGCTCCGCTTTACTGCCGCCTACAATGATGATATTTTCAAATCCCAGTCCCTCTAAAAGCTCGACCTGGTGCCATACGATCGGACGATTGGCAACCGGTATCATGGCTTTGGGGCGAACCTCGGCAAAGGGCCACATCTTGGTGCCGGATCCTGCCGCTAAAATAATGGCGGTCTTCATGAAAACTCCTTTCGCGATCAAAAGTTATATGTACCTGTTTGTTACTTGTATTGTAGGGCGTGCATTTTTAGGCTGTCAACGAAAACAAGCAAACCAAGCGTCAAAAGAAAAAAGACCGTCGCCAGGAATAAATGTGGCAGCGGTCTTTTAAGGCCCACGAAGGGACCCGTAATCGATCCTTGTTCAACGTGTTTCGGCGCAAACGAGTCAAAACCTGTTAGGGAACTAAGCTTAATAGTAAGTTTTGCCTAACAAGATAGACGGACGGGGTTACCCTTGCAGCGTCCGCCGTCCAACCGGCAGCACCTGCACCACGCCGGAGCCGAGCAGCTGCATGACCGTCTTCACGACGATCTGTCCGATAATCGCGTAGCCGACCATGTCCCAGGGGAGGAAGCCCGCTCCGAGCGGCGACAGGCCGATGATGACGAATATGACGCTGTCGAGCGCGCCGCCGACGATGCCGCTGTACAGCACCTTCATCGACATGGGCAGCTTCAGCCGCGTATAGATCTCGGTATCGGTCGTCTCCGAGAACAGGAACGTGATCGCGGAAGCGAACGTAATCCACAGCGTGTCGCCCAGCGCGGACGAGGTAATCGCCGAGAGCACCATGGCCGCTCCGATCACGAAATACGTGTTCCGGCGGCCGATCGCGTTCTGCACGAGGTCGCGCAGGATGAACGTCGCTCCGATGAGGAACGAGCCGACCGGCACGATGAAGTTGCCCCAGACGAGCGGGTCGCTGCTCGCGGTGAGCACATTGGCCAGGGAAATGCTGAGCAGGTAGCACACAATCCATACACTTTTCATAATCCGAACGCCTCCTTAACGGTTATCCACTTTTTCAGGATAGAGATCATGGTTCAGCAGACGATGCTCCGCCATCCGCTCATACTTCGTCCCGGGCTGCCCCCAGTTGCAATAGGGGTCGATCGAGATGCCTCCGCGCGGGGTGAACTTGCCCCACACTTCGATGTACTTCGGCTGCATCAGCTCGATCAGGTCGTTCATGATGATGTTCATGCAGTCCTCGTGGAAATCCCCATGGTTGCGGAAGCTGAACAAGTACAGCTTGAGCGACTTGCTCTCCACCATCCGCACGTCGGGGATGTACGAGATGTAGATCGTGGCGAAATCCGGCTGCCCCGTCATCGGGCACAGGCTGGTGAACTCCGGGCAATTGAACTTGACGAAATAGTCGCGCCCCGGATGCTTGTTGTCGAACGCTTCGAGCACCTCCGGCGCGTAGTGGAACGGATACTTCGTGCCCTGGTTGCCGAGCAGCGTAATGTCCTTCAGCTCCTCCGCGCTCCTGCCCGCGTGGCTGGCCCCTGATTCTGGCTTCATAAAAAAAATCTCCTCTCGTTTTCGCATCGGCCCCGCGGACCTTGGCAAAAAGAAGAATGAGATTTCGGAAATGTCCTACGCAAACAGCACGAATAAATACACACTCCGCAGGCGAAGACACGAAAAAATAGCCGCGGGTGCTTGTCGTTAGTTTTTTATAGAGGGAGTTTCCGAACCTCTCCCGGAGCGGGCTCCGGATTTTCTTCTTCAATTGGCGTACCCCCGAAGCATAGCACAGCTCGCGCCCGCTGACAATGCCCTACGTTTTCCATGACTAGTCTGATTCGCCCTTATGCAATCTGCGGAACCGGCCGGGAGGCATACCGGCAACCTTGCGAAACAAATTCTGAAAATGCGTCGCGCTGGCATAACCGATCCGTTCGGCAATCTGCTCTAAGGTTTCGTCGGTGGTAACGAGCAAATGCTTGGCCACTTCCATCCTATATTCAATCAAATACTGAATCGGCGTACGGCCCGTTTCCTTTTTGAACAGCCGGCATAAGTGGTACGGGCTTGTGTAGACGGCATCCGCCAATTCCGGCAGGGTGAGTTCCTTCCCATAATGCTTCTGAATGTAAGTTTTGGCGACGACGGCGATCGTAGAAGGGGCATTTCGAAGGGAGGGGCGGGATTGGGAATGCCTCATGATCCGAACGATATCTACGAGCAGCGAGCCGAGTGCATAATTGGCGGCACTGCCCGATTCCGGTTCCCCGCTGTGGAACTCGCGGATGATTCTCGTCAGATGCTCGTCCACCCGGTAAAACTCCTCGTGAAATTGCACCACTGCCGTCTCATCAGCTCCCGTTACATGATTGGACGGCAGATCCCCGATGCGCACGCCCCGAAACGCAAAATAAACCGCGTCAAACTCCTGTTCGCGATTCGAATGCTCCTCGTGCCACACGCCTTCGTTGTACACCAACATGCTGCGCGGCCCAACTTGATATTCCTGTCCGCCGATCACGAACCGGCCGTAGCCGTCCCGAATAAACAGCAGCTCCGTGAAATCGTCGTGCAGATGCAGCTCGAATTCGAACGGCTCACCCGGCTTCAGACGGAAGATTCCGGCATGCAGCAATTGAGGGATTTCGTTCGGTCGAAGCCATTCCATCCCTTTCGCCTCCTCGGGCACTTCGAGCAAGATCGCATAGGAATTGATCAATTTCTATCATACCGGATGCATCCTCTTCCTGCCTATAATGAATTTAAATCAAACAAAAATGAAATATTAGGAGGACTGTCGTGATGGGAAGCGAGATTAGCAATATTCAAGAGGCGCTTGCCGCGTTGGGCGTAACCGATACTACTTTAACCCAGGAGCAAAAGCAGTTTCTCGATGAGCACGGGTACCTTTTTTTGCCGGACGTTATGGATGCTGCTTGGTTGGAAGCCCTACGTGACAAATATGAGCACTTGATGGTCAAGGAGGGCGCTTCCGCAGGTACGGAGGTGCATCAGGAAAAAGGGACGCGCCGGCTGGCCGACTTGGTTAATAAGGGGGATATTTTCGATCGGATGTATACCCATCCCCAGGTGCTCGCGGCCGTGTATCACGTGCTGAACCGGGAGTTCAAGCTCTCCTCGCTGAATGCGCGCGACGCCATACCCGGAGAAGGCCGCCAGCCGTTGCATGCCGATTGGGGCAAACATCCTAAGGGAACTCCGTTCCATGTGGTCAACAGCCTTTGGATGATCGACGATTTCACCCCGGACAATGGCGCCACTCGAATCGTCCCCGGATCCCATCATCTGGACGGCGGTGTAAGCGATTATATGGCGGATCCGGCGGATGCTCATCCCGACGAAATGTTGGCGGTGGCTCCGGCCGGAACCGTGGTTGTGTTCAACGCGCATACCTGGCACGGGGGGACGATGAACCGGTCGAAACGAACGCGCCGCGCTTGCCACTGCTACTACACGGCACGCGAGCATGGACAGCAGCTGAACCAAAGAGAGTATATCCGCAAAGCGACTTACGATCGCATCAGCCCGGCGGCCCGATATATTCTCGATGTTTGAGCCGGACAGGAATCGCCTTCTTGCAGACAGCTCGCAACCTGCTATAATGGGGTCAACGTTTGCCGGATTCGCAGTCTGCGCATAATAGCTTCGAAATCGGCCCGGGGAGGTGGAAGCGATGTCGATCCGCATCAAACTGCTGTTGTCCTATACCGCAATGCTGCTCATCAGCCTGCTGATGTTCGTAATCGCTTCCGGCCTGTACACGGTGGCGTCGACCGGAGAGCTGCACAGCTTGAAAGATTTTTATAAAGGCCATTACCGGTTGAACCCGCTCACCGCCACTCAGGAATCGATTTATTTCGAGCTGAAATATATCGCCAAGTCCGAGCCTGACACCCTGCTGAATGACAAGCTGCTGATGGACTACGAGTACAAGCTTCGGACGGAGAAGGCCGGCCTGCTCGTTCGCCGGGAAAGCAATACCGTGTTCGAGTCGTACACCTTCGACCAGCCTCAGTTGAAGGACGCGCTTCCGCCGTATGAGCTGAACAACAATCAGATTCGCAATACGTTCAATATCGGAGAGCGCTTCTATGGGTACGCCAAATTCGATTTCAAATATACCGACGGCGCCCGGGGCAGCATCTTCGTCATCCGGGAGCGCAGTCCGTTCGCCGAGCTGACGCGCCGGCTGCTGCCGATTCTCTCCGTTCTGCTGCTGGGTGTCGTGATCGTAGCCAATGTGCTGCTGTACAGGTGGATTACACGCAGTGTGGTCAAACCGCTCAATAGGCTGCGGGGCTCGGCGGAGCGGATCAAGGAAGGCGACTTGCAGTTCAGGCTCGACCTGAATACGAAGGATGAGATCGGCCAGCTGAACGAGGCGTTCGAGAGCATGCGGCAGCGGCTACAGGAGTCCGTGCAGCTGCGCTTGCAGGATGAAGAGAACCGGAAGGCGCTCCTGTCGAACATCTCGCATGATCTGAAAACGCCGATTACGAACATCAAAGGGTATGTCGAAGGCATTCGGGACGGAGTGGCGAATACGCCGGAGAAGCTAGAGCAATATGTGGACATCATTTATTCCAAGGCCGTGGCGATGGACAAGCTGGTGGACGAGCTGTTCCTGTACGCGAAGCTGGATCTGAAGCAATTCCCGTTCACGTTCGAGCATGTGGACATCGTCCGATTCCTGGACGATTGCATGGAGGAGCTGCGCTACGAGCTGGAAGCGAAGGGCGCGTCCATCGCCTGGATGCTGCGGCCGGAGCCGGGCATTGAAGTGATTGCCGATCTTAGCCAGTTGAAGCGCATCGTGCTTAATATCGTCGGGAACGCGATGAAATATTCGGATAAGGAAGTTCCTCGTATCCAGCTCGCTCTACATGTGAAGCCGGATGCGGTTACCGTAGAGATCCGGGATAACGGCAGCGGCATCCCGCCGGAGGCGATCCCGCATATCTTCGAGCGGTTCTACCGGGCGGAGCCGTCCCGGAATTCGGCCACCGGAGGCAGCGGACTCGGGCTCGCCATTGCCAAGCAAATCATCGAAGGGCACGGGGGCCGCATTTGGGCCACCAGCGAACCCGGGCTCGGCACGAGCCTGTACTTCACGCTGAAGCGCGCCCAGCCGCGTTCGGTGACCCAGAATGAAGAAGGAGGCTCCGATACGGATGACACGCATCCTCATCATTGAAGACGAGACGACTATTGCCCAGTTGGAGCGTGACTATTTCGAGCTGAACGGGTTCTCGGTCGACCTGTGCCACACCGGCAGCGAAGGGCTGAAGCTCGCGTTGCAACGGGACTACAGCCTGGTGATCGTCGATTTGCAGCTCCCCGGCTTGGACGGGTACGAGCTGTGCCGCCGGCTGCGCGAGGCGAAGGAAGTGCCGATCCTGATCGTCTCGGCCAAGAATGAAGAGATCGACAAGATCCGGGCGTTCAACCTGGGCGCGGACGATTATATCACCAAGCCATTCAGCCCTAGCGAGCTGGTGGCGCGGGCGAAGGCCCACTTGGCCCGCTACGAACGGCTCCTCGCGAAGAAGGAGCCGAAGGCCTCGGAAGAGATCCGCATTCGCGGCCTGCGGATCGACCGCGCGTCGCGGCGCGTGTACGTACGCGATCGAGAGGTGGCATTTACGACCAGGGAGTTCGATTTGCTGGAATTTCTATCGACCCACCCGAATCGCGTCTTCAGCAAGGAGGAGCTGTTCGAGCGCATCTGGGGCCTCGACTCGAATGGCGATATCGCCACCGTCACCGTTCATATCCGCAAGCTCCGCGAGAAGCTGGAGGCCGACCCGTCGAACCCGCAGTACATCGAGACGCTGTGGGGAGCGGGGTATCGGTTTACCGTTTGAGTTTATATTCTTTTTAGAGCCGGTTTATATTTTGTTAAGAAGTCGTTTCGAGCCTGTTTAGAATGATCCTCTATCATTCTTGTTGTAGACCCGATCCACAACAATCCATGAGGAGGAACTCACAATGAACAAGCGTTTGAAAACATTAACCGCGGTAATGGCCGCTTCCTTGATCGGAACCGCCTCTCTCCCCTTTACGATACCAAGTGTGCACGCGGCTGCTCCTGCTGCAGCCTCGATCTCGGCCACGCCGAGCCCATCCGCAGCCTCCCTGTTGCAAGAGCTGGAAGCGGCGATGAAAGATTTGCTCGGGATGGGGATCGTCCACGGCTATGAAGACCAGTCGCTGCGCGCCTTCAATCGTATTACCCGCGCCGAGCTGGCGAAGATGGTCGTGAAGACGTTCGACTTGGATGGCAAAGTGCAAACTCCGCCTAGCCTGAGTGATGTGAGCGCGGATGCCTGGTATGCCGACTATGCGTCCGAAGTCGTCGGCCTGGGGATTATGGCCGCGCCGAGCGGTCAGTTCAACCCGAACGGAACGGTGACGGACGATGAGCTCGTGCAGATCGTTGCGAAAGCGCTGGGGCGCGACGTATTGTCGGTGAAGTCCTGGCTGGACCGCCACTTCTCGGTGAGCGACAACGCCTCCCGCGGAGAAGCGGCTTACCTGCTGCGTACCGCGCACAAGGCGATTCCGTCCGAGCAGGCGAAGATCAAAAGTGTAACGGCGCTGAACGCCATTACGCTGATCGTCACCTTCGACAAGCCGCTGACAGCGGCGAACGAAGCGTTCGACAAGGCGAAGGCCGACTTCGTGTTCAATGACGGGCTGTCGCTGACGAACATGCCGCGACTGAAGACCGGCTCGATCGCCACCTATATCGTACCGACTTCCGTTCAGAAAGCGGGCACCGACTATAAGCTCACATATAAAGGCGAGCGCGCCGGCTCCTTCATAGGCAGCGGAACTAAGCTCGAGATGACGAAGGCGACGCAAGTGACGAACGATACGTTCGAGCTGGAGTCGCTCAAGGCGAACGGCGTCGTCGACTACGGCTACGTGATCTCCGCTTACAGCGCGGGTCGCGGCTCGAACGCCTTCATCCTCGACGAACGCAATCAGGCGGACGGCCGCGAGTATCAGGTCATCTCGTCCATGCAAGCGAGATCGGTGACGATCGCTGCGGAGGGCGGACAGCCGATCGTGGCCCGCTATGTGCCGTTCACCCAGTCGACCGATGGCCGTCAAGAGCCGAAGTTCCGTCTGCCTGAAGGTACGGTACTGACGCCTGGCGTGAAATATACCGTCACTTCGGACTGGGCGAACATCGCGAACGCTTCGTTCGTAGCGGCTTCAGTCGCTCCGCTCGAAGTGGTAAAGGCTGAGGCGACGAGCGAGACTTCGATCAACGTGACTCTTGCCCAAGACCCGGGCGACGAGCTGTTCTCCGGCCGCAGCGTGCTGCTGACCGCCCCGAATGGCGATAAGCTGACCGCAACGTACAAATACTCGAGCCGCAAAGGCGCGGTAGGCGTGTTCGATCTGCCGGCCAACACGAAGCTGTCTGCGGGCACGACGTATACGGCCACTCCGGTAGGCGCCTGGGCTACGGCAGGACAAGTGGCCTTCACTACGAATTAAGCGAGCTGATTCCTATGAACCGCTCTATCTACGGTCTCGTATTCGCCCTCGCCATTGCATTAACAGTCGCCTTGGCGGGTTGCGACTCGAGTCCCTCCTCGCCGACGCCGGGCGTACACCTTGCGCCCAGCCCGTCGCAAGCCGAGTTGAATGAGCAGCTGCTCGCAGCCGCGGAGCAAGGGAACCTCGAGCAGCTCTCGAAGCTTCTCTCCGCCGGGGCGGATATCAACGCCACCGACCGGTCCGGCCGAACTTCGGCGATGATCGCTGTGCATACGAACCGGCTGGCTGTCTTCAACCTGCTGGTGGAGAAAGGCGCGAACATCAACATCCGCGATCATCGATCGGACAATCCGCTGCTGTACGCCGGCGCCGAAGGCAAGATGGAGTTCCTCCAGGCGGCAATCGCGGCGGGCGCGGACACGAAGCTCACGAACCGGTTCGGCGGCACGGCGCTGATCCCGGCTGCCGATCGGGGGCATGTGGATATCGTGCGGGAGCTGCTGACGACGTCTGACGTCAACGTTAACCACGTGAACAATCTTGGCTGGACCGCGCTGTTGGAAGCGATCCTGCTCGGCGACGGCGGCAAGGACCATCAAGCGATCGTGAAGCTGCTGATCGAGCATGGCGCGGACGTCAACCTGGCCGATGCCGACGGCGTCACGCCGCTCGCCCACGCCAAGACGCGCGGCTATCGCGAGATGGCGGCCCTGCTGGCGCAGGCCGGGGGGCAATAGCCAAAATAACCGAAATAGCCGACACCCCTGACCCGACCGAATCTACGGTCGGGTTTCGCGTTTGTTAGGGCCCCTCCAAAAACCTAATATTTTAGCAAATCTACAGGATAGTATCCTCGTGTGAATGAAACTAGAATAGGGGGAAATGGACAGGAAAGGAGCCCTTCCCTCATGCAGACGAAACGTCAGCAACTGGTGCAAGACTGGCAAGCGATTCATGATAAAATCCGACAATACCCTTGGGCCGCTCACATTCTGGACACCGTCCGTACGGACACGGATTGGTGGGTCCGGCATTACGCGGACGATGCCGCGTACATCGCGGGCTGGGGCCACAACTACTTTTGCCTCCACTGCTCCTCCGCCCTCGTCTTCGATCCGGCCAAGCCGGAGGAGCACCGCTGCAGCCGATGCGGCATCGAACGCCGGGACGCGGACACGGACGAAGCTTGGCGGTACAGCTACCGCACCCGGGCGAGCGTCCAGGTGTTTCATGCGGCCGTGCTGTACAACCTGACCGGCGACGCCGAATACATGCAGTTCATCCGGCGGGTGCTAACGTTCTTTGCCGATCACTTGGACGCGTTCCGAGTCCGGGTACCCGCAGGCTTCGAGGGACGGTTCAGCGGCACGAACTTGACCGACGCCGTCTCCATCTGCTGGCTGCTGAACGGCATGGAGCTGGTGAAGGAGCAGTTCGCCGCCGAAGAGCTGAGCCGCTACAAAACCGACTTTTTCCTGCCGATGGCCGAGTTCCTGCACCGCAAGCCTGGCGGCACACCGAACATCAGCTGCTGGATGAAATCCGCCCTCGGCATGATCGGCCTGTTCTTCGACGAGCGGGACTGGTGCCGCCTCGCGGCCGACGGCGAGGAGGGGATCACGCGCTGGCTGAACGAGGGGCTCCTCCCGAGCGGCTTCTGGTACGAGAGCTCGTTCCACTATCACTTCTACTGCGCGGAGGGCCTCACGTATTACGCGGCCTTCTGCGGCTTATACGGCTACGATCAGGCCGGCTTCACCGATGCGATTCGGCGGATGTACCGTTATCCGGTGCCCTATGCGTTCCCGAACGGCCTGTTCCCGAGTCCGAACGACGGCTGGCCGATGCTCGGCTTCGCCAACTATGCGCATCAGTACGAGTGGATTCGCAACGTATTCGACGAGCCGCTCTACCGCTATGCCTTGGCTCAATGCTACGAGGATCCGGACGAGGCGGGGCATCCGGGCGACCGCAGTACGACGAGCGGCGGCTTGCCCCGGCTCCTGTTCGGCACCGACTGGCGCGGCGAGCTGGAACGCGCCGAGCGCGAGCACCCGGGGGCGGTGCGCCCAGTGCGGGAATCGCGGCACGACGATCACATCCACTACGCTCTGCTGCAGAATGAGCAGGCCAGCGTCTTCCTGAAATACGGCTTCGTCATCCGCGAACATTCGCACGCCGATATTATGAACTTCGAGCTGTTCCTAGGGGACGGGCTCGTCTCCCGCGACATCTCGAACAGCGGCTACGGCTCCGACCTGTTCCGCGAGTGGCAGCGGAAGTCGATCGCGCACAATACGGTCATGCTCGACCGGCACAATCAGCCAAACCGGCCGCATGGGCGCCTGCTGGAGTTCCGTGCCGCCGACAACCTGTGCCGGGTAGCGGCAGACGACGTCTATCCCGGCTGGACATTCACCCGCAGCCTCCAGCTGCTGCCGGATCGGCTGCTGGACGAATTCGTCGTCGCGCCTGCCGTACAAGCCGATGCCCGCGCCGATGCCCCTACGCATACATTCGACTGGTTCTTCCACGCCTCCGGCGAGATAGACACCCGATTGCCGATGCGGCCGGCCGAGCCGCCGGGAGAAGCCGACGGCTATTCGTATATGCAGCAGGTCGCCTGCTGCGAAACGGACGACGACTGGGAGATCAGCTGGGTGCTCCCGGGCAAGCGGGTGACGCTCGCCATGGAGGGCCGCCCCGGCACGGTTGTCTACGTCTTCCAAGGGCCTGAGCACCGCGCCGATCTCCTGCGCTGGGGCGTGATGGTCCGCCGTACCGGAGCTGACGCCGTCTATCAGGCGGAGTACCGGTTCGATTAATGCAGATCGGGCCCCAATTGTTATTTCATTCTCCCGTACTGTCTGGCGTACCGGATCGCAGTCCGGTACGGCCTTTTGTCGGCAAGCGACTTTAAGCCTCCGATACTCGGATGGGTGTTCACCTCAAGAATCCACAGCCGCCCACGGCGACCGAGCGCCACGTCAAGACCGAGCTCCTTAAACCGAGCGCTGCGGCGGTTGAAGCAGCGGGCCGTCTGCATACCCAGCGTCTTCAGCCGCCGAATATAGCGATTGATCTGAGTCGCGGTATAGCCCGCACCTCGCAACGTCGGCCGTACAAGCGCAAGCTTTCCTCCCTGATGATAGTTCGTGACGACTTTATTCGGTTTGCCAAGCTTGACTACCAAGACGGATGGCACCCACTTGCCCCCTCGCGTCTTTTGCATCATTACCCGGAAGTCGAAGGGTCTGCCGCGGGAAGTTTGCAAGTAAATGCCCTTTTGCAGCAGATAGCTCCTCCGGCGAGCGATTCTCCTCAATCGACCATAAAGGGAATTTGCGGAGGATACCTTAAACGTTCTCGCGAGTTTCTTGACCCGGAACCTCCGGGATGCCGTCCGTTCAATGCGCGCTATACCGTTGCCGCCATAACCTATGGTCGGTTTGAAATACACCATCTTGTAACGGCGAGTCATCTCGTTAAGCGACGAACGCGTGAACCGCTTCGTTTCGGGAACGAATCGTCTCAATACGCGGTCGGACAATAACCATTTCGTCTTCTTCCATTTGCTCTTGACCTTCAGGCTGCCGCTGCCCTTTTTACGCATCCTATCATCTCCTTTGCATCACTCGGGATAGATTACTATCCCGCACTGACAATCGTCACGGCTGATGCAAGGGTGTCCGCATATTAATATCCGAAATCCAAATAATACGGGGTATGGCCCGGCAACCGCTCTTCGAGCACTCGGACCGCCTCTACGCTTCCTTGCAGCCGCCCGATCTCATGCAAAAAAGACGGCTTCTGATAGCCGATCATCAATGTAGACATCGTTTGGATATCGCAGGCTAAATGCGGCAAGCTTCCATCGGCGGATACGCCGGCTACTGTCGGCCGGACTTCCACAGCACCGTCCTCCCCGATCGATAGCCGGTACGTACCGTTGTTCCATGGCGCGTATTCATCGGTTACCGTTAACCCGATTGCCGTACCCCCTCCGTTTTCTTTGAAACGGCACTTCGCCAAAAATCCGGGGACATCGATAATCCGCGCCATCAGGTGGGCCGGAAAGCTTATCTCGAGTCCTTTCGGATTATCGATCAGAAACGGAAACCGGTCGTCCGCAGGCGCTTTGAACGTCACCGATTCGTACATGCTGTCCTGCTTGCGGATAAACTCCCACAGCCCCTTGTTCGCATCGCGATCCAAGTAGACGAACTCGTGAATCGTTAATTGGACTCCCCTATATTCGTAGATCAAATATCCCCGATCTTCACCCGCTTCATTGCAATAAACCGCGATCATGCCTTTTTTGTTCGCGAGGATGGAAGAGTTCCATCGTTCCACAGAACGATTAGCCATCCCGTTATACTTCGCTGCATATCGGACATAGATGTCGTTCAGCCGAGGGAGGTCTGGCCGTATTCTGCTTACGCTCCCCGATCCGCGCCAATCGGGCACGCAGTTCGCTTTCAAGGTATACTTCTTATACTCGTACATCATCTCCCAGCCGAATCTCCGATAGAACGAATAAGAAAAGGGACCCAAATACGAGATCGTCTGCCCTTTGTCTTTCATAGCCTGCAAGCCGCGAATCATCAGCTGCCGTACCGTTCCCCCCTTCCGGTATTCAGGCCACGAGGCCACGCCCGCAATCATCCCCATCTCATGAACATACCCGTTTACAAAGGCCTGGAGCGGCAAAATCACGATATTCGCCGCAAGCTGTCCATCGATAAAATACCCCCAAGTATCCTCGGGCAAACATTTGACGAGCGGGTCGTCCGCCCGATTGGAGCTTTTAAAAGCAAAATGGATCAACTCTGCGCTATCCGGCATCTCATTTTCCGTTAATATCCGTATTTCTTCCATAATTGCCCCCTAATCGATTTGTATCTAAAAACAGATAAATGTCTTAAATTATGCACATTCATTTGCGTTACCTTTGCTAACTTTGTATGATTAACTATAAACGTATTATGCCGTGACGGAGGAATGTTTCACTTGAAATCTTCGAGAGCGTTTCGATATCAAAAGCTTGCCCACGTACTGCGCGAACAAATAATGACAGGCTTTCTGAAGCCTAATGATTTCCTCCCGACGGAGCACCAATTGTGCGAGCAATACCGATTAAGCCGGACTTCCGTCCGCAAAGCGCTTGAATTGCTGGAAGTTGAAGGGCTAATCGAACGAAGGCCTGGAGCCGGAACGAGAGTGTCGGCTCAATTCGTGCTGCCCGAGGATGCGGCAAGAACCTTCCAGATCCTTGTTCCGTCGCCTAATTTTTTCGTGGAGCACGGTGGACTGGATATTTTCATAAACGAGTTCCGCAGGCTGCATCCCAATGTGGAAATCAGCTTGCTGGAGGCACCTACCGGCGCGGATCTAGCGGAACATCTCCGAACACACGAAAAGCACGGGATCAAGCCGGATCTCGTCCTGACCTACGATTCGCTACTAAGAAACTTGGACAACTATGAAGAGTTTTACGACCTGGAACCCCTCATGTCCGATGGGATGCCCGACATTTACCCGCGGCTGCTGGAAGGGCTCCGGTTCGGTTCGGGGAGAATTGCGGCACCGGTCACGTTTTCGACCGTATTCCTGGCTTATAATCCCGATTTGTTCGAGAGCCGCCAGGCAACGAAGCCTTATGCAGGCTGGACCAAGGATGCTTTTATGGAGGCGGCGCGGACGATATCCGCGGATACGAACGGAGACGGCTTGATCGATCAGTACGGTCTTATGTTTACCCGAGGCATCGGGAGATGGCCGGTGTTTGCCATGCAAAACGGCCTCATGTCTTCCGCCATCTCCGATTATGATGACATTTTGCAAAAAACAAGCGCATTTCTTCACGATCTTCTTCACCGGGAACGGATTGCGGTAACGTTTAATGTTGACAGCCTCCGTACGCATCAACACCCGTTCAAAAACGGCAAAGCGGCGATGACCTTGACAACCACATACGAACTGGCATCCTGGTTGGACGAGCCGCTTGACTTTGAGCCTCAGATCGCTCCCCTTCCTTTCGGCCCGTGCTCCTCCACTTTGCTCACTACCAACGCTCTGCTAATCCCAAAATGCTCCCCCAAGCCCGAACTGGCGCAGTCGTTCCTGCGTACCGCGCTCGGATTGGAGGCGCAAACGTCCCTTTGTTCGGAAACGCCTTTCCTGTCCATTGTGCCTGCGGTCAACCGTACGAAAGTAAGCGCCGAGCTGTTGGCCTTTTACAATGCAACGGAAGAAGCGATGCCGGGCAATTATCACGTTCACGAGCTGTTCCCCGATAATGAAACGATGGAAGAGTTGATCGAAAACATGAACTTTTTTTGGCTCGCCATCGAGTCGGCGCCCGCGTTTGCCCGGAGATGGAAACGTCTCGTCCCGCGCATGGCTGTATTGCAACCTTGAAAGGTGCGGTCCGTCATTTAAAATCGTTCACTTTAAGCCCCACGGCTCTCATTTGCTGTACATAAGCGTCGAACAACTGTTTACCCTTGTAAGTAGTCATGAGCTCCTCGCGGTATTTCGGCCAATTGGACGAATCTTTGTCCTCAAACAGCATTTTCGAAAGCAGCTCGTTCAGCCGTTTGCGGACATCGGCGGTGTTGACGCCTTCAGGCGGAACTACACTGGTACCGAAACCCTGTCCGAACTTGTACGTTTTTAACGTATCTAATATTTTACGGTCGCGGTCGGTCATGCGCGGATCCACGACCTTGATGCCGAGCGGCTCACCGGATGTAGTTGTTGGTCCTGGCACCATAAAACCCCATATGCTGAGGAAATTTCCTTTATCGATGATATCGGTTTTGATAGCATCCGGCTTAAGCGTAATTTCTTTTCCGCTTTTCGTGAAATGCTTGCCCTCCTGGCCGTAACTCGTCAGCAGGAAGCCCTCCTCGCTGCACAACCAGTCCAAAATTTCAATGATACGCTCCATCTTGGCCGGTTCTTTCTCCAGCTTGACGTTGATCAGGAACGGCAAGGTCATCAGATCCTCCACCCACACCGGATCGTTCGGAAACGGGTTGAACGGCACGATTTCGGCGGTAGGCACGACCTTTTTGAGCATGTTGTAATAGCTGGACGGTTCGGATTCGAATGCTATTGCTTTGGCGCCGCTTCCCCATACCATTCCTACCTTGCCTTGCGCAAATTTCTCATACACTTTGGCACCGCTGGAGAGATACCAATCCGGATCGAGTAGCCCTTCCTTAATCCACACCCGGATGTCGTCAATCACAGCTCCGGCTTTCGGATCGCTTGTGCTGTCGTGGAACTCGCCGTTCGCATCGACGAAACCGGTTCCGATCAGGCCGTGTTTCTTGAATTGCGGAAACATGTACGGGATGTTTTTTCCATCCCCCGCGAGGGTGAACCCGTACGTGTCGTCTTTGCCGTTGCCGTCCGGATCTTTTTTGGCGAAGGCCCGCATCACATTCGTCAGCTCGTCATAATTGGTCGGCATATTCAGCTGCAGCTTGTCGAGCCAGTCCTTGCGGATCCAATAAGACCATTGCCCCCGCTTTTCAACCGGACGAGGGGCGCGAACAAACGAACCCTTCAATTGGAATCGTTTGACCTCATCCTCGGTTACCCATTTGAAATAATTCGGCATTTTTTGCGGGGTTACGTATTTCGATAGATCGGCAAACACACCCTGCTTGGCGAGGTCAATCGATTCGTTGCCTACCGACAGGAACATGTCGGGAATATCGCCCGCGGCGATCCGGGCGTACAGCTTGTTTTTGCGGTCCTCATTAAACGGCATCGTATCGATTTTTAATTCGACATTGAATTTCTGTTCGATCGTTTTTTTGATGAAATCGTCGTCCCCGGCCGGAAGGACGGCATTCGCATCGCCGCCTAGGAAAAAGTGGAGTGACATTTTCTCTCTGGCAGGCTTGACCGATTGGTTTGGCGGGCTGGGTTGGTTTTGACCAGTTGTGGGTTCCGGGGCCTCCTTATTGGTCGAACAAGCGCTCAGTAAGACAGATGCGGCCAGTACGGTAGACAGAACCATTTTTACTTCCCTCATCGGATTTTCAACCTCCTCTTTTTTAACCGCTTTCACAACAGGTGTTTGTCAAGTTGTCTTCTTTGTACTAAATATTAATTTATAAGATACAAAGTAAATATATAATACAAATTTATGCTGTGCAATTCATATTTAAACGAAATATTAATTAAAGACCATAGATAACTGAGAAAGAATAGTAACCCATTGCAATAAACGATCTTGTTCCATAATGATCAGTACCCGTCCGGAGCAACCCCCCGGCGCAAAACCGCCTTCAAATGTACTTGACTTAACCATATATGTATCTTATATTCATAAATGTATGATACAATCTTTTTTTTAAAATCAGAATACTCTTTTGATTGGAGGGATATATGGAAAAATGCTGAATGAGTACGACCGTTGAAGAGTTTCGCTGCAGATGCCGTTTCCTTTTTGTAAGCGTTTTCATGTTTTCGTACCATCTTTTTCGTAAGGAGGGAACTTTATGAAAATATTCTTCGGTAAAACCGCTAAAAAATCGGTCATCCTTCTTTTATGCGCCATGCTCTTCTCCAGCTCCGGCCTTCTCCGTTTTCCAGAAAGTGCACACGCCGCGGAAGAAGCGGTACAGATCGTGTACAAGTTCGCCAATTTGTTTCCCGGAGCACCCGTGCAGCCCGGCTGGAGCCTAGTGGGCGACCCGAACGCCTCTCCTGCCGTAAAACCGGCCAGCTACGGAGCGCTGATCAGTCCGACGGCGCCCAATCAATTCAGGGATTTCGAGTTCACCATTCCGTCAGACGGTCATTACTTGTTGTCGTTCAGCGGATACAATACATATGGCGGCGCTCTGGCAACCCTTTCCGTCGACGGAGCGGCAATAGGTCAATACAGCTTCTATAATATGGGCGGGCCCGGCCCGGTCAAGCCGCTGAAGACGATCCCGCTGACAGCCGGCAAGCACACTTTGCGCCTGCAGGTTGCGGGCAAGCCGGGCACCAACTATTATATGTTTCCTACCGAGTTTATCATAACGCAAAGGCCTGGACCCGCCCAGTTGGACACGGTCTCCTTGGAGATTGCCAAGCCTAATCTTATCGTAAATCAACAAACAGACCTCAAGGTGACTGGAAAAATGGATGACGGAACCGAGGCCGGGCTGGCAACGGCGAACCTATCGGTGGTCAGCGGAAATCCTTCCGTCGCCGATGCAGTGTACGGCAAGCTGACCGCCAAGCAGCCCGGTTCCTCGCTGTTCACAGCGACCGTGACGCTGAACGGCGTAACCAAGCAAGCGGAAAAGGAAGTACAGGTGTTTGCCAAGCAGGAGCTGGATCGCATTGCGTTGTCTTTGGACAATGGTCGCAGCACTCCTCTGCTCCTCATGGGAAAGGCGAACAAGCTGATCGTAAAAGGGTGGATGAACGATGATGCCGAGGCCAGTTTAGGCGGAGCAGCCATCGCTTACACGAACAGCAACCCAGCGGCGGCTTCCATCGACGACAGCGGGATAGTCTCTCCGGTTTCAGCCGGCCAAACGACGGTCTCAGCAACCGTTACCTTAAACGGGGTCACCAAGGGAAGCAGCCTGGGGATTACAGTTGATAACGGAAAATCCCGCAGCACTTATTTCACTCCCGAAAAGGTGGCGGCGGCCAGACAAAATGTGCAAAAGTACGAATGGGCCCAGCTGCAGCGCGATGCGGTGGTAGCCAACGCGGAAGCGTACGTCAGTCAGGACTGGGAAACTCTATGGAATCTCGTTTCAAGCCCGACACTCCCGAGAAGCTACGCGGTCAATCAAAAGATGGGAAGTCCGGTTACCGGCAAAGAAATCGATAAATTCGGCAACTATCCGTACTTGGGCAATCCGATTACCGAGCCCTGGAAGATTACCGACCCGAGCAGCGGCTACAAGTTTCCGACCAATGACTTCGGCGCCTACTACCGGAGCGGACTCGACGAACACGGGATATTCCAGCCGAATAAGGCGGACCGCAGCCTGCTGGTCAATACTCTGTATCCGGAAAAAGGTCCGACTTGGGGAGTCGATGACGGCTTCGGCTGGGTGGACGACCAAGGCAATCGCTATACGTTTATCGCTTACTACAACCATTGGATGCTCTGGTACAGCGGATATATGAACCGCGCAATCAGCACGCTGCGGGACGCTTACGTGTTGACAGGGGACCCGAAATACGCCAAAGCCGGAACGGTGCTGTTGGACCGAATTGCGGACGTTTATCCGGAAATGGATGTAGCGAAATTCAATCAGACGTGGTTCCTGAACAGTCATGGCGGAACGAACAAAGGCAAGATTGTCGGATCGATTTGGGAGACTTCGCTCGTTCGGATCTTTGTTGAAGCGTACGACGCCTTCTTCCCCGTTATGGACGATCCGGATTTGATCCGATTTTTGTCGGGCAAGGCCAATCAATACAAGATAGCGGACAAATCGACCGCAGCGGCCATTCGCCGAAACATTGAAGACGGAATCGTACGCGAGGTATACCAGGGCGTCAAAAACGCGCAAATCCGCGGTAATACAGGAACACATCAATCTACATTATCCATGGCGGCGGTCGTGTACGATACTCTTCCGGAGACGAAGGAATGGCTCGACTTCAACTTCCAGCCGGGCGAACTCCTCAGCGATCCGTACAGGGTAACGGGCGGCAACATCATGAGCATGCTTGTGAACGACGTGGACCGGGACGGCCAAGGCAACGAGTCCGCTCCGCAATATAACCGCATCTGGGTCGATTACAACCGGATTACGGCCGATATTTTGAACTGGTACGACAAGTATCCGGCGGCCGATTTGTTCAAAAACGTGAAGTACGCCAAAATGTTCAAAAGCCTTTATCCCTTCCTGATGGTGGGCAAGTACAATGTCCCGATCGGGGACAACGCGGCAACCGGCGCTCCCGGCGTATCGCTGAAGCTGGAGCAAGCGGTCAAGGCGTTTGATCTCTACGGCGATCCGGTATTCGCCCAACTGGCCTATTTCTTGAACAATAACAGCACAGAAGGCATTAACGGGGGCATTTATTCTCCCGATCCGGAAAGAATCAAAAAAGACATCGAATCGGTCATCGCCAAGTCAGGTCCTCTTAATATGAACAGCACCTACATGGGGGGCTACGGCTTTACCGCGTTGAGAGACGGCGAGGCTCCGCTGTTCGATTACGGCATCCGCTACCGCTTCCCCAGTATGGACATTGTGGAAAAGAGCAAGGCTGTCGCACCGATCGTAGATAGTGCAGCCATCGAGTTCGGGGCTTCCGCTCCCGGGGACTCGATTACCTTCTCGTTTGACGTACCGGCAACCGATACTTATGAGGTCAGCGTGAAGCCGCTGCGGAATGTGGCGTACGGTGTTTATGACGTCAAGATCGACGGCCAGACCGTCGCGCAGATGGATTTCTTCGGAGGGAACTACGAGCATGAGCCGGTATCTTTGGGGCCGCTGACAAAAGGCTCGCATCAAATTACGTTCGTCAGCACGGGACGCTATGAAAAAGCGACAGGCTACAAGCTTGGCTTGATCGAACTGGCGCTGCTGAACGAGCAGGAGAGAACCCGCCGGGATGCGACCTACGGGGAGAACACGCTGCGCGATCTGTGGATGTACTATGGGCGCAACGGCGGCCACGGTCATCGGGACACGCTGAACATCGGCGTGCATGCATTCGGTCTGGACGTTTCGCCGGACTTGGGTTACCCGGAAGTGGCCGACGGCGTGCAGCCTCATCGTCACGAATGGGTAAGGAACACGATCAGCCATAACACCGTGATGGTCGACAAGACGGCGCAAAACGAACAAATCGTGGCCATTCCTCGAGCGTATGTGGATGGGGACCGGGTGAAGCTGTTTGAAGCCGAGGCTCCCCTCGTATATACGCAAACCGAGATGTATCGTCGTACGACGGCGATGATCAAAGTGGATGACGCGAATTCTTATCACGTCGACTTCTTCCGGGTATACGGCGGCAACGACCATCATTTCAGTTTCCACGGCGCGGAGGGTGCTGTAACCACCGATGGACTTCAATTGGTCCCGCAGCCTACGGGAACCTATGCCGGGCCCAATGTGGAATACGGGCAAAGACCGGAGCAAAATGCCGGCAGCGGATACGGCTACACCGGCGCCGGGTTCCATTTCCTGAAAAACGTTGAGAGGGCCGCGTCCCCGGCAGGCGGGTTCAGTGTCGATTGGGACATCGTGGACTCGTATAAAGTGATCAAGCCGGAGACGGATATCCATCTCCGATTGACGATGCTGAACGATGTCGACGAGGTGGCATTGGCGGATGGGATTCCTCCGCAGAACAAACCTGGGAATCCGGCCAGCCTGAAATACATGATCGCCCACCGTTCGGGGGAAAATTTGCGCAGCTTGTTCACTTCCGTAATCGAGCCTTATGTAGGGGAACGGTTTATCGAATCCATCTCGTCCGTGAGTATCAAGACCGAGGACGGTGCGGCCGTGGACCCGAACGAAGCGCGCGCGGTACAAGTGAAGCTGACAAACGGACGTACGGATACGATTATCAGCACATTAAATCCGGAGATGATGTACATCGTAGGCGATCGGATCCATTTCAAAGGAGCATTCGGCGTCTATTCCGAAGTGAACGGCTCGACGGAGCACGCTTTTGTGCACGAAGGCTCTAAAATAAGCGGGCCCAAAGGCGGAATGCTGAACGGCATCCAATCCTCCGTAACCGGTACGGTTGTGGACTTCACGAAGGAACTTTCCGTCAAAAATGAGGTCATCGTTAACGCCAATCTGAAAGGGATCGATCCAACACGGCTAATCGGCAATCTGATCCGGATTCAGAATGACGGCGTGCGCAACGCCTCCTACCTGATCCTGGGGGTTCGGGAAATTGGGTCGCACACGTACGCGCTTGATGTCGGCGACATTACATTCATCCGAAGCTATAAGGATACGAACGATTTTTCAAAAGGATATGTGTACGACATTCAAGCGGGGCAGCCGTTCGTCATTCCCCTCGTTGCCGAACAAGACGGCACTAAGAATTAATGGATTCTATGTCGGAATGACAGAATAATGGAAAGCCGGTTCCTGTCTTTATGACTGGTTACCGGCTTTATTTGTGGAAGGCTGCCTTTTTGTTGGGAAAAGCGGAATCGTTATGATACAAAAGAGCCCTGCGCAAACAGGACTCCGCTTCATGGGATACACGGCAGCTTTGTCAGGGCTCCAGGATGCCTACCCGCAAGGCGCCGCCTTCACCCGCATACGTGAATACAATCCGGCGGCCATCCGGACTGAAAGAAGGGTGCGGATGGCCGGGATGCCGTGGCCAATAGGGCAGGCGGACGAGCAACTCGGACGTCCCGCTTGCCGCCTCGATCCGCACGATGGAGGCTACATGATCCGGCTCCTGGGTGTCCGCCACGAGCCAGCGCCCGTCCGGGCTCGCGGCTACATGCCAGTACTTGTGGTCCCCGTTCACGAACCGGGACGTCTCCCCATCCTTCTCCGCATAATAGATGCCGGTCGGTTTCCAGGGACTTTGCGCATAAGCGACGAAGATTAGCCCGCTCCCGTCAGGCGCCCACATCTCATGGCCGACGTATTGTCCGTGCGTGCCGTCTTCGAGCTTCTGCTGGCGAAATATATTGCGGGCTTCGCCCGTCGTGCGGTTCACCACCCAGAGCCGGTCCGGGATGTGCTCCGTGCGGCCTTCGTGCGCATAGAACACGAGCTCCGGATGAACCGGATTGATCATCGCGTGATTGGCCACCGGGTAGGGCTCCGAGAACGAAGGCTCGATAATCGCTTCCAGCTCCCCCGTACGTACGTGAAGGACCCCGATGACCGAGCGGTCGCCGCGGCTCCAGCTGAGCCCGATCGTCTCCCCGTCGCCTGCGATGGACAACGGTCCGTGCAGCCTCGTCCCCGCCTCCGCCTGGCCAATCACATCGAGTCGCCCCGTTGACGCATCGTAAGCGAACACCCGCGTCCCTTCCTCCAGCAGGCCGAAGAACACATCCTGCCGCGACACGACTCCGCAGCCCCACTCCGACCGTTCGACGATGAGCTCGCCCTTTCCCGTAACGGTATCCACGACTGCATACGAGCAAGCGAGCGTCTCGGGATCGATCCCAATGGCGAGCACCAGATGCCGGCTGTCCGACAACCAGCTCATCGCGGTGAAATAATGATGCCCGACGTGGCCCCCGTCTAGCCCCAGCGACACGAGCTCGCGTCCGTTCTCTTGGCGGACACGGCGGTCCAGCTGAACGTTCATCTTCCACACTCCCCCTTTATTGAGCGGCCGGCGGTTTGATCTGACACCGCGGCCGACTTTTCACCCGCAGTATAGGCTTAAGGAAGGGGAGCGGCAAGCTTCACTTTTTGTGGAAGGCCGCCTTTTTTGTCGGAAAGGGCGGCATGCGTTATGATACAGTATGAAAGCGGCCGATCCAGATCATGCTGGTCATCATAGCCCAATTGCTGCCAGGAGGAACATATCGCCATGAGACAAGAAATCGGAGTTCACGAAAGACCGCCCCTTGGGCAAAGCTTCATGCTGAGCCTGCAGCACCTGTTCGCGATGTTCGGCTCGACCGTGCTGGTGCCGAACCTGCTCGGCGTCGATCCCGCGATCTGCCTGCTGATGAACGGCATCGGCACGCTGCTGTACATCTGGATCTGCCAAGGCAAGATTCCCGCCTACCTAGGCTCGAGCTTCGCCTTCATCGCCCCTACGGGTGCCGTCATCGGCCAGCACGCCGCGCCGGCCGGCGGCTATGCGGCCGCACTCGGAGGCTTCCTCGCCGCCGGGCTCGTGTTCACCGTCGTCGCCCTGCTCATCCGGGCCGCCGGGACCGGCTGGATCCACGTCCTCTTCCCGCCGGCCGCCATGGGCGCGATCATCGCCGTCATCGGTCTCGAGCTCGTGCCGGTCGCCGCCCGGATGGCCGGCTGGATCCCGCCGGCCGATGCGGCTGCCGACTGGACGCCCGACGGCCGGGCCATCGCGCTGTCGACGGTCACGCTCGGCGTAACGCTGCTCGGCTCCGTGCTGTTCCGGGGCTTCATGCGCATCATCCCGATCCTCTTCGGGATCGTCACCGGCTACGTGCTCGCCGTCTTCCTGAACGAGGTGAGCTTCGAGGCCGTTGCCGACAAGCCATGGTTCGACGCTCCGACCTTCACGCCCCCGACGTTCGAATGGGCCGCGATCCTGACGATCCTGCCCGCCTCGCTCGTCGTCATCGCGGAGCATATCGGGCATCTCATCGTGACCGGCAATATCGTGCACAAGGACTTGTCCCGCGATCCCGGACTACACCGGTCGCTCCTCGGCAACGGCATCTCCACGATGCTGTCCGCCTTCATCGGCTCCACGCCGAACACGACCTACGGGGAGAACATCGGGGTGCTGGCCATCACCCGTGTCTACTCCACCTTCGTCATCGGAGGCGCGGCGGTGTTCGCCATCCTGCTCTCGTTCCTGGGCAAGTTCTCGGCGCTTATCTCCAACATCCCGGTCCCCGTCATGGGCGGCGTGTCGCTTCTGTTATTCGGCGTTATCGCCGCATCCGGCTTCCGGATGCTCGTCGAGTCGAAGGTCGACTATAGCCGGCCGACCAACCTGTTCCTGACGCTCATCGTCCTCATCACCGGCCTGAGCGGCGTGCGCATCGCGATCGGCAGCTTCTCCCTCTCAGGCATGGCGCTCGCGACCGTAGTTGCGATCCTATTCAGCCTGCTGTTCAAGCTGTTCGAGATCACCCGGCTGTCGAACGACCACGAGGCCTCGTCGCACTAGGAATGGGCACCGCTCCATACCCCTTCGCCCTCCAGCAAGCCGCGGACCCGAATGGGACGCCGCTCCGCGATCGACTTGTTCGCCGCAATGCCGATCAGGATCGACTGCGCCCCTTCCCAGGACCCGGCCTGCTGCCGAAGCGGGTCGGCCAATGTCTTGCCGCCGAACAGCATGGCCCTGAGCCCTCTCTAGCAGGGATACGCCCTTGGCATGTCAAAACTATACCTTCAACGGAAAATGAACGGAGTTGACCTTATGCAAGCTCTGCATCAAATCTCCACCCCGCATCATACGATCACCGTCTATGAGACGTCGGAGCTGTATGGCGAGAGAGGACGGTTTCGGGTACTGCAATTTTCGAATGAGGCTGTGCAAGGGGCTATGGATCTCGATGAACCGGACCGGATCGTGTTCGAATACCCGCGGGCCCTCATCCATCTAATGGAGATGAATCGTCCATCGTTCGAGGACGTTTTCGTGATCGGCCATGGGATCGGGACGCTCGCCCGTCATTATGCGGACAAGCGCGTGCGGGTGGCGGAGCTGGATGAAGCGGTCGTGGAGGTCAGTCGGAGCTGGTTCGGGTACGCTCAGGACAACGTAACGGTCGGCGACGGCCGGGTGCTCTTGCAGGGGGAGCGGGATCATAGCTTCGACTATATCGTCGTCGACGCCTTTACGCACCTGGGAACCCCTCGGCAGCTTGTTTCGCGGGAATTTTTCGAGCTGACGCGCAGGAAGCTGGATCCCCGAGGGGCGGTGCTGCTCAACCTGATGGCGAAGCACGAGCAGGACCCGCACATCCGTGCCGTACACACGACGCTGCGCGAGGTGTACCCGTATACGAAGTCGTTCCTGCTGCCTTCGGAAGGGATGACGGAGCTGCAGAACATTATTCTTATGGGCGGGAACGCCCCGCTTGTGTATCAAGGCCGGCAGATGGCCGGGTTTCGGGAGATTGAGCTGGCGGCGGGGTATGTGTTGAGGGATGACTGGGCTCAGCAATGACGTTTCCCATCCGCATTGTCTATATCAAGCGGCGGTTTCGCCTCCGCCTCCACCACCTCGTCAGCTCGGCCCGATGTGTATACGACAGCAGCAAGAAGCTCCCGAGCCACACCCACCCGATCTCGACCGGGAACGCCCTGAGCCACACGTACCCGCCGACGAGCAGCAGCCCGCCCACAACCTGCAGGCCGTCCGCCTCGGAAGTCGTCCTGCCCTTGGCGATCCACCGCGATACCGCGAGCAGCACCGCGAGGATGACGGCATACGCGAGCGACACCTCGAATCGCGTGAGCGCACTCCAGACGCCGAAAGTGACCGCGATGGCTTTGCCGCCCTTCCCCTGCAGGAACGGAGAGAACGCATGTCCCGTGATGGGAGCGAGCGCGACCGGAACGATTCCGAGCCCGGAGACATAATCGTGGCCCAGCGCCAGCACCAGCAGAACAGGCACATACCCTTTGCCAAAATCGAGCACGATGCCCGCCAGACCAAGCTTATAGCCCGACGCCTTCCACAGGTTCAGCGCCCCCGGATTGCCGTCGCCGACGAGCCTCAGGTTGTGGCGCGCCCACAAGCCCAGCCAGTACGAAAACATGAGCGACCCCGATAGAAAGGCGACCGCCGTCAGCACAACAATCATAGCTCCCGCCTCCCGCCTACCCGCACCTGCCTGCCCTTCCAGCGAACGTGTCCCAACACCGTAACTTGATAAGCCGAGTACACCATGATGCCCAGGAAGAACAGAGTCGACAGCACATGCAGGACCGGCATGACGATCCCGAACACCCCCACATATTTAACGAAGTAAAACAATTGCGCCATGTATAGCAAATACCCGATCAGTAGAGGCCACACCCAGGAAGTGCCGACAAAGGCAAACACCGATTCGGAGACGACAAGTCCAACCACCCAGAGAGCTACCGGGACGATCGTCCACGGACTGAGGGTCGAGGTGCTCAAGACGGCACCTTTGCTGAACCCTTCGATCTCGCTTCGGATCCCCTGCGGATACATCCGGAACGACACCAGGCCGCCGCCGATATAGTTCGTGACCGGGATGCCCGCTTCCACGAATTTCGAGCCGAGGAACAGATCGTCCAATATTTCCGCCCGGATGCTCTCATGCCCGTTGATGGTCTCGTAATCCTCCCGCAAGGCGACGATGCAGGAGCCGTACAAGCCTTTCTTCGGATTGCTCTTCTCAAAAATCGATGTAAACGCAAACGTCCCCAGCACATTCGGGATCAGGGCCAGCCGTTCGTAAAACTTCTCTGTGTAGTGGTACGGGACCACGGAGATGACACCGTCGGTGCGCTCGCGGGCTTCGATCAAGGAGGCGAGCGCTTGAGGCGCCAAGCGGATGTCGGCATCCAGGAAAACGAACGTATCGCCGGTCGCATGCCGGTACCCGTTCCAGACCGCCCAGCTTTTCCCGGTCCAGCCCTCAGGGAGGCTTCCGTTCTTCACGACCTTCACCCCATAGCTGGCCGCAACCGCCCCCGTACCGTCCTCCGAACCGTCGTCCACCACGATGATTTCATAGGGCCGCATCGTTTGCGACCGGAGGGAGGCTAGCAGGGCCGGCAGATTCAAAGCTTCGTTCCTCGCAGGAATGATGACGGACAGCCTACGCTGCCCGGGATTCGAGGGGGGAGCGACAGTCAATGTGTTTTGACGAAACAACAGAAACCCACATAGGCATCCGACAACAAGCAGCAACAAGATCCACAAAGGCTAATCCCCCTTCCACTATCAAACATATGAGGGAGGCTGCCGAATCATGTAGGTGTCGAATTTCCCCGTCTCCCATTCTATAATAAGATTGATAGAATCTTTCATGATTGGCAAGGAGTTTTTTGGAAAATGAGTGATAGCAATCGACCTGCATTAAACGATGAGCAGTGGGAAGAGCTTCTCGGGCAAGTAGGCCGTCATTTCAATGAGGTGACCTTGAGCCGGGGGTATCAATATTTCAAGCAGCAATTCGTCGAGTCGCTGCGCATTACCGCGGAGGAACGCGTGGTGCAAGCAAAGGTGACCGGCACGGAGACGTATCAGGTCGTGTTGAATCTGAACCGGTTCGCATCCAGCACCTGTACCTGCCCGGTTCGCTCGAATTGCAAGCATCTTGCGGCCGTCATTATGGAGCTGGCGGATCGTCTCGGGTACCCGGCTTCTCAAGTTGTGAACGCCCGCATGTACCAGAAGCGAGTGCAGACGGCAGCCCCCGCACAGTCGGTGCTTCAGCAGTTGCCCCAACTCGATGTCGCCGGTTGGCATGCGTTCTGGGAGGAGGCGACTTCTTTTGTAAAGCCGGCCTACGACCCTGGGAAGTATACGGAGATGCTGCGACATCAGTTGCAGAGGCTCAGCCCTCGTTCAATCCCGTTCACCGCCATCGACTGGCTCTACTATGAGCTGCATCAGCACTTGTTCGTCCTGCGTAAGCTGAAGGAGTTGGACGCTCAGGGCCATGCAGGCCACTACACTGGATTCGCGCTGCAGCGGATGTATGAGGATGTGCAGCATACATTGCGGCAGCAATCCGCCGCCTTCAATCTCACCCTGTCCACGGAACGGCTCACGCAGACATTGAGGTATATGAGGCAACAAATAGCGGAAGAGCCTGGGCTGCGGATGCGGGATTATGGCTTGTATATGGCGCTATGGAAAGCTTTGATCGCTTCCCGACCGGAGGCGGGGGGGTGGGTGTCCCAGGAATTGGACGAGCTCGAGCAACTGCCCGGGGAGTCGCTCTCCTTTCCGCTTCAGGCCTTGAAGGCGTTCCATTACCTTCAGCAATCCAAAATCGAAGAAGCTTGGGCAGCCTTGGAAGCGAGCGATTCGTTCACTCAAGCGCCTGCGAGTTTATTCCTCCCTTTCCTCAATCATCTATCCGCTTCCCGCAATTGGAAAGCTCTGGTGGATTGGTTGAGCCGGATGAGACCCCAATTCCAGCACCTGCGGGGCCAGGAGTTCCAAGTCTATATGGCGTTCTGGAAGGAAGCGGCCGTTCATCGTCCCGAAGTCGAAGAGCCGATGTTGGATTTCCTTAGAGGCATGCTGCCCCTTTCGGCGCCCTTTATCGAAAACTGGCTGTACGAGCAGCACCGTTGGAAGCCCTGGCTGGAGATCCAGCTCTGGCTAGGCCGTGACCCCCTCCAATATCGCGTCAGCGTGCTGCAGCCGATCGAGAAGGAAGCGCCTGAGCTGCTGGTGCCGTATTATCATCAGGGGATCGAGTTTTATGTGAGCCAGAAGAACCGACAAAATTACAAGCTGGCGGTCAAGCTGCTGAAGCGGCTGTTTAAAATCTACAAAAAACTGAAACGAATCGACCGGTGGGAAGGTTTCTTGGACGGGTTCTTGGAACGGCATAACCGGCTCCGGGCGCTGCATGAGGAGATTAAGAAAGGAAAGCTGGCGGAATGAATCTCAACTTGGTGGAAATGACTGTACATGCGGTGCTCACGGATAACGGAGACGCTCTGCTCTGGGGGCAGCAGGACGGGAGAGCTGTGGCCAGCGAGAAATTCCGAAGCCTGCTGTTCGCCTGGCATGAGCCCTCCTGCTATGGCACCCTGCTGGAGCAGCGGCACGCCGGGGAGCTCGTCGTAACCGTGCTCCCTGCGGAGATGGTGCTGGGCTTCTTCGCCGAACCGGATACCGTGGACATCGTCCGGTGGTCGGGCGGGGATGAAGTGACGACCGCCCTGCTCGAGACCGCGCCCCTGCTGCTCCGGGAAGCTCGGGCCGGCCGTTATCGGCCCAGCTATAGAGCGTATCTGGGGGGCCAGCTGCAGTGGACATGGGCTGCCGATTCCGAAGGGCTGGAGGAGGCGGAGGCGGAATCGCTCCGCCGTCTGGATGATCTTGGCGACAGGCTGACCGGTCTGCAAGCCGCCTTCTCCGCCGTCGTCGTCTCGGAGCACTATGCGGACGAAGCCGCGATGTCCGAGCTGCGCCGGCAGTATCCGGCGCTGTTCCGCGGGGGGCCGGCGGGCGGGGCCGGCGCGGCCACGGTGGGGCTCGCGGAGGCAGAGTGGCTCGATGCGCTCGGCTGGAAGCCGGATCCGGCTCCGTTCCGCCCGGCTCTGCAGCTGCTCGAGCCGGACGGGGAAGCGCCGGACTGGCGCCTGCGGCTCGTGCTGCAGGACCGGTCGGAGGGATCGGCGGTCGTGCCGATCCGGCTGCTCGCGGACGGCCACGCTTCCGGCGTGTGGGCTCACGAGTGGAGCCCCTACGTCCGGGAGCGCTCGGCCGGCTGGGCCGCTCGGCTCGCGGCGGCGCTGCCGGAGACGGTGCACCGCGGCGAGCTGTTCGCCGAACCGCTGAGCGACGAAGCCGCGTGGCGGTTCCTGACGGCTGACAGCCGCGACCTGCTGAGCGACGGCTGGAGCGTGATGCTCCCCGGCTGGTGGGAGGCCGCGTCGAAGCGCAAGCCGCGCCTCCGCGCGCAGGTGGCCCCCGAGGCCGGGGGCCGGAGCCAGTCGCTGTTCGGGCTGAACGCCATCGTCGCCTTCGACTGGCGGATCGCCATCGGCGACGCGGACTTGACCGAGGCGGAATTCGCCGAGCTGCTGAGCCGCAAGGAACGGCTCATCCGCTTCCGGGGCGAATGGGTGCTGCTCGACCCGGCGCTCATGGAGAAGATCCGGCGGCTCATGGCCAGCATGAATCCGGAGGAGGGCCTGTCCCTCCAGGATGTGCTGCAGCTTCACCTGCTAAGTGAAGCGGATCGGGAGCAGTCGCCTGCCGGCAACCGTCCTTCCCGCGAGGAAGCGGCGGAGGACGACCGGGTCCAGCTCGAGGTGGAGCTGAACGCCCACCTGCTCGCGCTGCTCCGCCGGCTCGGCCAGCCGTCGGACATCGAGCCGCTCGCCGCACCGGCAGGCCTGCGGGCCGAGCTGCGCGGATACCAGCGAGAAGGCTTCAGCTGGCTCAGCCTCCTCCGCTCATTCGGGCTAGGCGCCTGCCTGGCCGATGACATGGGACTGGGCAAGACCGTCCAGTTCATCGCCTACTTGCTGCAGCATCGGGCCGAGTCCGACACTCCGGCTTTGCTCGTCTGCCCGACCTCGGTGCTCGGCAACTGGCAGAAGGAGCTGGCCCGCTTCGCCCCCGAGCTGCGGGTGCATCTGCACTATGGGAAGGGCCGGCTGACGCGCGAGGAGGCGGCGTCCGTCTGGAGCGAGATGGACGTGGTCCTTACATCATACACGACGGCTCTACTGGACCAGGAGACCCTGCAAGGCATCGTCTGGAGCTCCCTCTGTCTGGACGAAGCCCAGAATATCAAGAACGCACAGAACAAGCAGTCGGCCGCCGTCCGCTCCCTTCAGGCGCTGCACCGCATCGCGCTGACCGGCACGCCGATCGAGAACCGGCTGTCGGAGCTGTGGTCGATCTATGATTTTCTGAATCCCGGGTACCTGGGGAGTCAGCGCGGGTTCCAGCAGCGGTTCGCGGCGCCGATCGAGAAGCATCAGGATGCGGAGCGGACCGCGCAGCTCCAGAAGCTCGTGAAGCCGTTCATGCTGCGGCGCAAGAAGAACGATCCCGCGATCCAGCTCGATCTGCCGGAGAAGCAGGAGATGAAGGTGTACATCAATCTGACCGCGGAGCAGGGCGCCCTCTACGAGCAGACGGTCAAGCGGTTGATGGAGCGGATGGCCGAGCTCGAGGGCATCGAGCGCAAAGGTGCGATTCTGGCGGCGCTGACGCAGCTCAAGCAGCTCTGCGATCATCCGGTGCTGCAGACGAAGGAGGCCGCGCCGACCGCCGAGGAGCTGGCCGGCTGGCCCGAAGAGCCCCGCGAGGCGTTCGTCGCGCGGTCGGCGAAGCTGGAGCGGCTCGTGGCGATGGTCGACGAGCTTCGCGACGAGGGCGACTCGTGCCTGATCTTCACCCAGTACGTCGGGATGGGCCGTATGCTCGCCGACGTGCTGGGTGCGCATCGGAGCGAGCCCGTTCTGTACCTGAACGGCGGCACGGCCAAGGCCGAGCGCGACCGGATGATTGAGGCGTTCCAGGCTCCCGACGGTTCGGGCCCCGGCATCTTCGTCCTGTCGCTGAAGGCGGGCGGCGTCGGCCTCAACCTCACGGCGGCCAATCATGTGTTCCACTTCGACCGTTGGTGGAACCCCGCAGTCGAGAACCAGGCGACAGACCGCGCGTACCGGATGGGACAAAAGCGCAACGTGCAGGTGCACAAATTCATCTCCCTGGGCACCCTGGAGGAGAAAATCGACGAGATGCTGGAAAGCAAGATGAGCTTGAGCGAGAACGTTATTTCGACGTCGGAGAATTGGATTACGGAGCTGTCGAACGACGAGCTGCGCGATCTGTTCGCCCTGCGCCAGTCGTGGTGATGGTGCGTACAACGAAGGGGCTGGCCCTCGAGTAGCAACGGCAGTTGCTCTACTCGGAGGTCAGCCCCTTATTTCCGCTCAATCGATGGGATACGTCCAAAACCGCTCGGTCCCGAACCGGTCCAGAAACTCCTGCTCGCCCCACTGCTGGCTGCCCAGCAGCTCCGCGGCCTGGAATTGCGAGCGGTGCGATTCGATGGACGCCTTCTTTTGCGGCAAATAGTCCTTCACATCGTTAACGATATCCGGCTTGCCGATCGCTTCCTCATGGTTCTTGGAGAAAGCAATGGCGTGCACGGGCGGCCGCTGCCCGACGGGCAGTCTCCGGACGGCCCGGACGACCGCGGCCCCGCATGCTTCATGGTCCGGATGTACGCTGTAGCCCGGGTAGAAGGTGACGATGAGCGTTGGCTTCACCTCGCGGATGAGGCTCTCGATGCACCCGTCGAGCAGATCGCGGTCTTCGAATTCGATCGTTTTGTCGTGGAAGCCGAGCAGGCGCAGGTCCTGGATGCCGATGGCGCGGCAGGACGCTTCCAGCTCGAGCTTGCGGATCGCAGGCAGCGTCACCCGGGTGGCGAACGGCGGGATACCCATATTCCGTCCCATCTCCCCGAGGGTCAGACAGCCGTAGGTGACCTGCGTCCCCTGTGCGATGTGCATGGCCAGCGTGCCCGCTAAGCCGAAAGATTCGTCATCCGGATGCGGCAATACGACCAGGATGTGTCGTTCCATACGGTCCTCTCCTCTCAGAAGGGCTCCCGGCCCAATTGCAGCGCGACGACCAGCTTGCCCTGCGTATCGTGCCCGGCCAGGATGAGCCTCTCGGTGTCGGTCTCTTCATAATGGGTCAGCCCTTCCGAATAGACCCAGCCTTGTTCCATCTTCAAGCCCACGCGATAGGGCCCTCCGCCTTGGATCGAGCCTTGGCTGAACCGGATCTTCGCATTGGTGATGAAGGTCGCGGCCGGATGCTTGGACTGATCGAAATGCGCCGCATAGGCGCCCGTCGTCATTTCCAGATGGATGTACAGCTCTTCCCCGCTCATACTCTCCAGCCTGTGCTGGATGGCCTCTGGCTCGATCAGCCTCATCGTGCTCTCCCCCTCTACTGGTCTCGCTGCTTATTTCCTCTTATTCTACCACGCTTTCCTGTGTAAACGAAAACCACCGCCTGCGTGGGCCGATGCTGCTGTTCCGTGTGCTGCTGGAATCCGGCTGGTTCTCTCGATGAGGACACGGAACCGACAGGAAAGGGGACTGGCAGGCTGATCTTGCAGGAAGAACCTGCAGCTCGCTGCTGGATCTGTCCTCCGAGTAATTCGATTTCGTCAAATTAAATGACATCGTGGGGCGAAATAGGTGGACGCAGTTCGATTTCAACTACTTACAGGTCTGGTTCGCAGCAGGTCTACTCGAATAGTACGCTCTAATGCGGCAAAATCCAACTATTCAGCAGCAACAGCGTTTCCGATGACCTGCAGTTCGGCAAATTCGAACTACGACGCTCCGGACGCCTCTCGCCCCCGTGAAACCGTTCTATCCTTTCTTGCCGTCCATCTTGTAAGGCATAATTTACTAATAAGCTTAGTTGCCTTACAAGTTTTGACCTGTTTGTGCCGAAATGAGTTGTATTGTTAACCTAACCTTCGTTATTGGTAAAGTTGACCTTACTATTAACGCAGGTTAGCCTAACAATTTGCCGAAAATCGTTAAAATGGCGCTATATTAGTAAAGTTCCCCTGCTTATTTGTAAACTTAGCATTACAACGAGCGTATTGCGTAAGTTGATCGGAGCTCTGGTCCTGAGCGAAAGGGCCCAACCCCTAACCCGCCATAACTCGGCTCTCCGCCAATCGCCGCCTGACGACGGCCACGAAGATCATAGCCGATACGGCCACAGAAGCGGCGCACACGCTGAACAAAACCTCGTAGCCGGTATGCTGGGAGACCCAGCCGAGCACGATCGCACCCAAGCCGATGCCGAGATCGAAGGCGGTCATGAACGAAGCATTGGCCACCCCCTTCTTGTCCGGATGGGCCAACCGCAGATTGGCCGCTTGCAGTGCCGGCTGCGCCGAACCGAACCCTAATCCGTACAGTACGGCGGCGGCGATGACACCCCCGAGCCCGCTCGAGAAGCTCAGGACCAACAAAGCCAATACGGTCACTGCGAGGCCCGGTAGGATGACTGCAGCCTCCCCTAGCCGGTCGGACAGCCTGCCCGCGAACGGACGGGCCAACGTCAGCGCCAAGGCGTACACCAAGAAGAAGGTGCCGGAGTTGACTTCGATCGAGGTTGCGAAGAGAGGCAAAAACGTCGTGATGCCGCCATAGGCCACCGCCAGGAAGAAGACCCCCGTCGTGACGGGAAGAACCGATTTATCGAAAATCTGGATTTTCCTCGTTCCCGCGCTGGGTTCAAAAGGTATCCGAGTCAAGAACACAAGTACCAGCGATGCCGCGGACAGCCCCGTTGCCAGCAAAAACAAACTGTGAAACGACCCGTTCTGCTGCACCCAGAGACCCAGCATCGGCCCGATCGCCATCGCCACCGTCATCGCCATGCCGAACCAGCCCATACCCTCCCCCCGGCGGGAGACCGGGATGATGTCCGTGACCGAGGTGCTGACCGCCGTCGTCGAGAACGCCCAGCTCGCGCCGTGCAGGATACGCAAAGCCAGCAAAATCACAATTCCGCCTACCCAGCTGTACAGGTACATCGACAAGACGAACAGGGCGAGTCCCCAGATCATGAAAGGCCTTCTGCCGTATCGGTCGAGCAGCCCCCCGACGAGGGGACGGAACACGACCGCGGTCAGCGTGAAGGCTCCCGCCGCGAGGCCGACCTGCGACTCGCTGCCTCCCATTTCCTTGATGAAGAGAGGCATCGTGGGCAATAGCAAATAAAACCCGGTGAATAAGACCAACATTCCGACCATCATGCTGATATAGGACTTCGTCCAGAGTCTCTCCATACTCTCTCTCCTCCTAATAGCAAACGAGAACTTTGCCTCGTTAATCTTCCTGCGACCGCACCCGTTCGATCTCTTCTGTGACCCACTGGATCTCGACCTCACCCAGCCGTTTGCGATGGTCGAACACCCGCAGCAGCTGTACACGCTGCTTCTCCGGCTCCGGCTTGTGCGTCAAGAGATACGACTCGAAATCAGCCACATGTTTGTAAGCCCGCTTCACAATATGCAAATATTGCTCGAGGCAGTCCAGCCGCACTTTCTTCGGGACGTACTGAAAATACACCATTTTGAACCGGAACGTAGGCTCCGTGTCGGGGTCCGGGTTGGCGTCCAGCGGCTGCGCCATGAGCTCCAGGAATCGCGCGCGTCCGGTTTCCGTGATCGCGTAGATTTTCTTCGTTCGGCCTCCTTTCGTCTCTTCTTCCGTACGCAGATGGATCCAACCTTCCTCCGTCATGCGCGAGAGGAGCGGGTACAGCGTCCCTGAGCTGATTTTCCGCCCCAGCCCGACCGCGTTCTTCAGCACGTCCTGCAGCATGTAGCCGTGCTTCTCGCCTGTCATCAACTCGCCCAATACGAACAATTCGTACATTTCGAATCCCAACCTTGTATATGTCGTATCGATATATATTATATGTCGAACCGATATATTTATCCAGCGCCTTTCGCAAAAAAAATAACGGCCCCCCGACCCAAAAGTACCGGGTTGGCGATCGTCAATAAGCTTGAGGCTATTGATTTTATTTTAAATGAAATTGATTCTCATTGTCAATGAGTATAATTGAACTTTCTTAACAAACCCTACTTGTCACCCAACACATAAACCATTAGATGGGCCACCACTACACACCCGCCCAAGACAAACGAGAGACTCGGTAGGCCGACTGCATAGAGGGCTGCCGCAGCGAAGCCGAACACGAAAACCTTCAGCACGAATCGGATTGCTGCCGATACTTTGTAGGAGGCCTTCGGAGCGAGAAAAAGCCCCCAACCTATAGCGACAAGCAAAGGGAGTCCAACACCGACCAGCACTTTGATCCCTACCGGATAGTCTAACCGGAAGCCCCAGTATCCGTAGGCAATCAACGCGGCTAGCTCCGAGAGGAAAACGATAAGCAGGAAGAAGGATCTGATCGCGATCAGCAACGTAACGTCTCCCTCCTTTGGAATTGTTCGGCCAGGGAATCCAGATGGTTTTTGACATCCGTCCAATTGGATGCCCGATAGATCAAATCATGGGCGACGGCCCTATTGTATGGCTGCTCATACAGAATAAGGGGCCTATCCGCTAGCGCGAACTGCTCGGCATAGTGCGGTCCGTCGTCGATCATTACGTCCACATTCGCCTCCACACAGGCCTCAAGCTTGGTCACTGTCATCGTAAGCAAAAAGAAACAGCCCTCTCATCCAAGAGGGCATTTCAAGCTACTTCTTCTTCAGCTTTTTCAAAGCGGCGTTTTCGAGATTCCTGGCCACCCGATATTGTACGATCCGGCCAATCAATTCGTAGGGCAGCGGTTTGTTGAGCGGAAATCGGATCGCCCCCTTGGACTGGGGGTACTTCTTCAACTCTTCCTGGAAATCCTCAATTCCACCCGGAGCGGGATAAAATCCAATGTGCTGCTTGAACGCCGCAAAATGCACCAGATTGCCATGCAACTCATAGGTAGGCATTTGGTAGCTGATCTTTTCCTTGGCCTCCGGAGCCGCTTCCCGGATGACTTTCCTTAATTGGGTTAAGATCGTTTGAATCTCCGGAGGAAACGTGGAAATATAGTGATCGATCGATTCATACCCGGTTTTCTCGCCTTGCATAGCCTCTCCCGCTCTCCTTTCCGTTTCCGAATTCCTACAAGGATTTGCCTGTTGTTGCCACCATTATATCAGTTCCTAGGCGGTTTATTGTAGCCTCTAGCTCCGTACGGCTGCAATTTTTCCAGCCACGGCTTCTCCATCACCTTCATCTCCCACTTAATATCGGTCACATCGCCGGAATCTTTTTGCTCCAGCACCTCGTACGTGAAAGCCTCGGGGCCTAGCTCCTTCCAGTCTTTTTGCAGCTCGAGATTCGCGAACCTCCCCAATTCCAATTGGCTCTGCAGCATCAGCCATTTGTTTTTGAGATTGGGGTAGGTGGCTACGAACATTTTGCCGTTGGCTTTGTTGCTAATCCGGATGACGCCCATATATGTCTTGATCTCCTTGAATTCCTCTACCAGTTCCTTGCGTTTTTGCTTGTCCATCGTTTTTCGTTCCCTTCTTATCCACTTCATATTTACTAATTTACTAAATTAGTAATTTAGTGATATCATAGCCGCTATTAAATGTCAATGCAAAAAAAGCCCACTCGATTAAGCGGGCAGCTCTACATAAGCTTCTGTTCCATGATTCGATAAGTGCACCGGCGATCGCCCGACACGAGATATTCGACCCGCTCGATTCCAACATGATCGCCCAGCACGGACTGGAACAACTCCATCTCGTTGCGGCAAAAACCGTTGCATGCTGTAGCGGCGTCCAGGATGGGGCAATGCTTCTGGATGAATAAGAAGCTCCCGTCGTCCTGTTCCTGAATTTCGGCGAAATACCCCTCGTTCATGCGGAGCTCGAACAGCCTCTGCAGCTTGTCCGACAGAGACGCTGCCTCCGACAGGGTATTATAATGCTCCTTCTGGGCATGATTATGGATTGCCAGTACTTGCTCCAACCCTTCCTCCCCGAACGACGCCCGGATCGACTGAAGCAACCCGACCGATAGCTGCAAGTATCCATTCGGGAACCAGCCGTTCGCCCGGGAAGTGAGCCTCCACAGCTTGGCCGGCCTGCCCATGGGACGGGCTTCCTCTTCGTACTCTACGACCTCCTGGTTCTGCAGCTCATATAGATGCTGGCGCACCGCCATGCCGGTCAAAGACAGCTTGGAAGCTAACGTCACCGCATCCATGGGGCCGTGCTGCTTCAGCAAGGTCACGATCGCTCTTCTGGTGGATGTTACGGATGCCTGGTCCTTCTGACTCATCCTATCTTGCCTCCAATAATGGGCCTGATCTTCCTAGGCTATAATGAACCATCCACATTGTAAAGAAAAAAATTGACAAAGTCAAAACAAAACCTTATATTTTGAAAATAAAAACTTTATAAAGGTTCTGGTATGTAAAGTGATACTTTAGATCTCTCGATAGGAGGAACATACATATGCAAAACGATTCGAACAAGGTGACCCCCGACGTACATCCGTCGGTTCAACCGTTATTTGCTCCATTCACCCTGGGCAAGCTGAACATCCCCAACCGTATCGTCATGGCGCCCATGACGAGGGCGTTCTCGCCGGGTGGTATTCCGGGACCCGACGTCGCGGAGTATTACCGGCGCCGGGCCGAGAACGGTGTTGGTCTGATCATCACGGAGGGGACCGTCATCAACCATCCGGCCGCCGCAGAGAACCCGGCGATTCCCCACTTCTACGGAGCCGCCTTGGATGGCTGGGCCGCCGTCGTGGAGCAAGTGCATGCAGCGGGCGGGCTCATCTTTCCCCAGCTGTGGCATGTGGGCATGACGCGGCGCGTCGGGCAACCGCCGAATCCGGAGGCGCTCCCGATCGGGCCGTCCGGTCTCGACCTGTCCGGCCAGCCGGTAACCGAGCCTATGAGCATATCGGAGATCCATTCCGTAATTGAAGCTTTCGCTCAGTCTGCGGCCCATGCGAAGCGGCTCGGCTTCGACGGGGTAGAACTTCACGGTGCTCACGGGTATTTGATCGATCAATTTTTCTGGAGCCAAACGAACCGGAGGTCCGACCGCTACGGCGGAGATGATTGGTCCGGACGGACCCGGTTCGCGGCCGAGATCATTGCCGCCGTCCGGCAAGCCGTTGGCCCCGACTTCCCCATCGGGCTTCGCATCTCCCAGTGGAAGTCGTCGCACTACACCGCGAAGCTGGCCGACACGCCGGAACAGCTGGCTGCGTTCCTCGCACCGCTAGTCGCCGCGGGTGTAGATATCTTCCACTGCTCAACCCGCCGATTCTGGGAACCCGAATTCGAAGGCTCGCCTCTGAATCTGGCCGGCTGGGTGAAATCCATCACCGGAAAACCGACCATCACGGTCGGCTCCGTAAGCTTGAGCGATGCATTCGCCGGGGCCGCGCAGCCAGGGAAAGCGCCGGAGCCCACGGGTTTGAACGAGCTGATCGACCGGCTAGCCCGCGAAGAATTCGATCTGGTGGCCGTCGGACGATCGCTGCTCGCGGATCCGGCCTGGGCCGAGAAAGCTCGTACTGGACGGCTGGACGAGCGGAAGCCTTACTCCATGGAGTCGCTTAGGACTTTGTATTAACAGGACAATGAAAAAAGACCCTCCGTAGAGAGTCTCCGTCATCCGGTATTCACCCAGTCGCCCCTTGTGCGCCAGAATCCGCTGCCGCCAGCTTCGCAAGCGTCATCGCGCTCGAAAACATGGCCACCGCGATAACCGGGTGAAGAGCGGATATAATGGCGACGACCGACGATAAACCGGCTGTCACAAACATCAAGATCACCATGACAAGCAGTTGGATGCTTCTCAGGCGATAGGTAACGGGTAGACGCCCGATGAACGATACCAGAATCATCACAATCGGAAGAATAACGAAGGACCGGGCAAAGACTGTATGAGCCGTCCAGTCCGCATTCACGAACAAGGCCATTCCTGCAATAAACACTTGCACCGCTATGGTCAAGGCAAAGACCCGGGCTGCCCACAGTACGACAAGCAAAGAGCGGCGTGAGCCGGAGTTATTTTTCAGTGGGATCGCTATAGGAGATCCCTCCTTTCATATCCAAATGATGCTTCAAGCAGGTTCAACGAAAAGCGTCGAGATGATCGCCCGCCCATTGCTTGAAGGTGTGAGGGGGCCGACCGGTCACTTCTTCTACCGTGGAGAGCACGCTGGAGAAACGTTGACTTTGCCTATTTAGATCAACCAGGGCGTCCACGATCTCTGCGGGCATATGCCGGAGCATGGCTTCACGGGCGATAGCGTTCGGGATTGTCTCAAAGCCGAGCTGACGTCCCAATAATTCCCCAAGGATGCGCACCTGCTCGCTGGCGGTAATCGATTCCGGGCCGGTTAAGGGGTAGATCTTGCCTTCATGCCCGTCGGAGCTGAGCGCCTTCGCAGCTACGGCGGCAATGTCCCGCGAGTCGATGGCAGGGGAGCTGATGTCGCCGAATGGGACCCGGACAACTCCCGCGGATCGGATCGAGTCCGCCCACTGGTAAGTATTGGTCATAAAGCCGCCCGGCCGGAGAAAGGTCCAGTCCGCACCCGACTCCCGGACGGCTTGCTCGGCTTTCAAATGGTTGCGCCCAATGGCGTTGGCTTCGCCGAATTCGACTGCCATCGAAGAGAGCAGAACGATATGCCGAACCCCATGCTGCCGAGCGATCCTCGGGAATTCCAAGTTCACTGCAAGCGGCAGCACCCAGAACACTTTCTCCACCCCAGTTAGAGCCTCCGCCAGCGTATCCGGCTTCGTCAAGTCTCCGGCGGTCGTCTCCACACCTTCCGGGAAGCTCGCCTTCTCCGGATTGCGGCTCAGTGCCCGTACCTTGCGGCCGGCCGCATGCAGCTCTCGAACAACGTGACGGCCTACCGTTCCGGTTGCGCCTGTTACTAAAATCATCCTCTTCACCTCTTCATAGGGAGTTATTGGTGATTGAGTGGGTACTCACCCATAGTACAGCGTACACGGTGCCACAGTTCGTGGCTCAATAGCAATATGAGTGAGCGCTCACTCAATCCTACTATATAAGACCTTTTTTCCAATGTCAATGGCTTCCTGTGGAGGGCGGATCGACGAGAATCAAACCAGAAGTCCTTGCATAAGGGTCTGCAAGATGTCCATGGCGAACTGCCGCCTCGCCTCCGGCGACTCATCATGACCCAAAAATTGCAGGTGAAACGCATGCTGAAAACAAGCACCGAGCAGCAAATCCGCGGCGCTTTTAGGGGCGATGGCGTCACTAACTCTGCCCAGCTTCTGTTCGCCCGCCAGATAAGCCCCTACAACTTCGTTGGCACGGTGAGGGCCTTCGTTGCGCTGTTGGAAGCCTTCCCGATGGCGCTCCAGAAACACGGGTTCCGTGAACATGGAGGCGGTCATGGCGATGGAGAGATAAAAGTAGTCGAGTGCGGCCAGCGTCACTTCCTCTAGATTCTCCTCTACGGTTCGGGTTCCCTTCCGCTCGGGAAGCTTGACCAAAACGGACAGAAAATCCTTCAGTTGGCGCTTCATGACCCGGATGAATAAATCCTCTTTGCTCTGAAAATGGTTGTACAGCGAACCCTCGGAACAACCGGCCATACGGGCAATTTCCTTCGTTGTGGACTTGGAAAGTCCCTGGGTTCGAATGACTTGCTCGGCCGCATCCAGAATTCTGTCACGGAGTTCCATTCATGTGATCCCTCGCATCGGTTGGCAATTGTTTTGGTCGACAGCTCTATTCCACATTATTAGTGAGCGTACACTCAAAGTCAACATGGCGGCCCATCTTAAAGGGCATGTGGTATTATGAGGAAAACGACTTTGTTAATGGGATGGCGGTGACTCTCGATCACACAGTTCGAAAGGGTACTCGAACCTCATACTGCTGCGTTAAAAGCTTATTGCAACAGTCTCACTGGGAATAAGGCCGATGGAGAGGATTTATTTCAGACCTCCATGGAGAAAGCGTATCGCACTTTTAAAGAGGACTCCGTTTTGAACAAAGCTTATTTCTTTCGCATCGCGAAGCATGCTTGGATCGACGCATTAAGGAAGAAAACCATTCGCTCCCTCCCTCTTACGGAAGAACCGATTGTGGATCCACATGAGGGCGATTTAAACATTCGAGCAGCTTTCGAGGCAATGGCGGAGCGATTGTCCGTGAGGCAATCCGTTCTGATCTTGATGATCGACATATTCGGGTTCACCGCCCGAGAAACGGCATCCCGGATCGGGTCCACGGAAGGGGCTGTGAAAGAAGCCTTGAAAAGAGCCCGCCAACGTTTAACCAGACTTGCCGCAGAACCGGAGGGCTATGAGCAGAAGAAGACAACGATCCATTCTTCGGAACCTATGTCTCATGAGTTAATGGAATTGTTTATCGACGCCTTTCGGAGCGGAAATATCCATCAAATCTATCGTTCGTACAGTACACTTCGCGCGAGCGGTCTGGACGTAGCGAAAGTGTGGGTGCATGAGGAATACGTGTACTTTGATTTTCTTGACCCGAACGGTCATCTATTGCGTATCAGTTCCAAAAAATAGGATCCGTCACCCATTTCTTTTCTCGACTAAGATCCGTTCTATTAATATGAAAAATCATTAAGGAGGAGTATCATTGGCGGCTAAATCATTTCATCTTCAAGTTATCGAATTGCCTGTGAAACATGTTAAGGAGTCGGTTCAGTGGTATACGGAAATGTTTGGGCTAGGCTTTTGTTTTCCCTATAACGAGGGCGATGATGAAGCATGGTTGAACTTGAATGGGATGGGATTCGGTTTGATTCGCACCGACGAGCTGCCCCGATTGGATTTCATCACCACCAAAGGGGAGCGAAAGCCCTTTTTCACTTTCCAAGTGGATAACATTCAGGAGCTCCATGAGGACATGATTCGAAGGGGCGTAGAAGTTCGAGAAATGGTTTACAAAAAGGGCGGAGGGTACAGCTTTCAGTTTTTCGACCCGAGCGGAAATCATCTTGGCATATGGGGCGGATGGCCGAAAGAGGACGAAGTGGAGTAAGCCATGAAGAGGGGCGATCGCCCCTCTTTTCTATTGCTGCACGGCTGACAGGGATCTGGCAAGACGAAAGCCGAGATCATCGATACGAAACGTAGGGTGACTCCGGCGACGTAAGGGATCGGTTTTGCCTGCAAAATAAAACGCCCTCCTTAATCAAAGAGGGCATGACTTCGACACATCTCACTTACGAATAGCATCTAACGCTCGCCTGACTTTTCTTGCGAAAGCAAGGGGTCTATCAACCGCTTCAATATTGATATAAATCAAGCGGGGCCGCTCGAATAGCCATTCGTTACGGACAGACGTAACTTTTATGCCTTCTTTACGAATGGCCGTAATGAATCGATTGACTTCTTTTTGCAAAAATGCCGCTCTACCTAAACAAAGCGCTCTGCCGGTTCTTTCATTTAAGGATTCAAATGAAAAAGAAGACGTTACGCTAAATCTTTTCCCCAAAATTGTGGCTCTGATCAGATTTCGATTGATGGTCGCGACGCATTTCCCGCCGGCAAAGCCGGGCTCACCCCCGATAATTCTGGAGAACTGCTCACAAAGCGAAGCGTTATTGGGCATCCTGCTTTCCCTCCCCTGTTTTCCATTATGGTATGAGGACAGGCACAGGATTGACCCAGATGATCGTCTAATACAGTTGTTAAACCGCCTCTGTCCTGTGCCCCACCGCTACTGCTCGCTTTCCGCCGCCCATGATCGTCATGATCGCCGGGAGCAGTATGCCGCGCACGAGGAACGTATCCATCAGAATGCCGAGCGCCATCGTCAGGCCGAACAGGAACAGCTCCTGCAGCGGCTGGGTAATCAGCACGCAGAACGTTGCAGCCAAAATGAGTCCGGCCGACGAGATAACGCCTCCGGTCAGCGCGACGCCTCTCCGAACGGCCTCCTTCCATTCCACCCGCTTCGCTTCCTCGCGAATGCGCGACACGAGCACGATATTGTAGTCGACCCCGAGCGCCACCAGAAAAACGAAGGTGTATACCGGCAGCCGGTAGCTGATCGCTTCATAGCCGAGACCGAAATGGAAGATCAGCCACCCTAGCCCCATCGTCGCCGTATAAGATAACAGGATCGTAACGATCATAAGGAGAGAAAGCCGGATCGATCGCGTTTGCAGCAGCAGCATGAGGGTAATGAACACCGCGATCAGCGAGAAAATGACGATCGTATCCCGTTCGTTCATCGCGCTTACGTCCAGCTGCTCCGCCGTTTGTCCCGCAAAATGGATCCGGAAGTCAGCCGGCTGTAGCCCGCTCGCGGCGATGAGCGACTCGCTCTTTTCCCGCAGCTGCTCCATGGCGTCCAGCGCCGACCGGTCATAAGGGTTGTCGGTCGTGATCATTTGAAGCTTAACGGCATGTTTATCCGCCGATAATAAATTTCTCGGCAGCGCCGCTCCCGGCTTGGCAAACTCTTGCTTGATCGCAGGCGTTATCGAATCGATGCCCGGTTGGTTGCCCAGTTCGCCCGCGAGCTGCGTCAGGCTGCGGACGAACGCTTCGTCCCATACGATTTCTTTGTCGGACTCCAGCACGACCGAAACTGGCGCAAGCTGGCCTTTCGGAAACTTCTGCTCCAGCAGCTCGTAGCCTTTGCGCGACGAGATATCGTCAGGGAACGACTTCATCAAGTTGAACGAGAAGCTCATCGTTCCGAAATTGACCGAAAGCCCTGCAAGCATGACAAGCAGAACGGCTGCCGGAACGCCGGGCCGCTTGACGACATAGGAAGCGATCGCGCCCCATATCCCGGGCTTCGCCGGCTTGCCGGCCGTATCCGGCTTCGGCGCGAACGGCCAGAACGCTTTGCGGCCAAGCAGCGCGAAGACCGCCGGGATCAGCGTCAAACCGCCGAGCAAAATAACGACCATCGCGATCGAAAAGACGGGCGCGAAATGGTGATACGGCTTGAATATCGCCGCAAACAGCGTCAACATCGCCATGAGCACCGTTCCGCCGCTGAACAGAATCGGCTCCCCTACGTGCTTCATCGCTTCGCCCATCGCCTCGTATTTGCCGCTGCCCTTGCGCAGCTCCTCGCGGTACCGTGAAAACACGAACAAACAATAGTCCGTCAAAACAGCGAACAACAAAATCATCATGATCGAAAGCGACTGTTTATCGATCAGGAACAAGCCGTTCTTGCCGGCAAGCCCGATCAGACGGTCGACAACCTGATAAACGACGCCCGCGATGACGAGCGGAATGACTGCCAGCAGCGGCGAACGGTAAATGACGATCAGAATGACCAGAATCAAGCCGACCGTCGCGAACATAAGCACAAAATCCGCGTTTTTGAACAGATTCGTCGTATCTGCGGCAATGCCGGCCGGTCCGGTAATTTCGGTCTGCATCGAAGCCGTCCCGATTCGGTCAAGCCCTTCACGCAGCTGCCCGATCGTATCGTAGAGCTGATCGGAAGCGATTCCCTTTTTCAAGCTGACCGGAAAAATAAGCGTTGTTTTATCTTTCGAAAACAGCTGATCCTGCGAAGCTTCCGGCAGCTGGTGAAACGGCAGGGCGCCGGCAACGTGCTCCGGCTTTCCTTCGGAAGCGAGCCATTTGCTGAACTCGGCGATTCGGGCCCGCTGCTCCGCGCCAACCGGCGCCTTGCCGCTGAACACGATCAATGCCGGCAAGCCTTCGTCCGACGGAAACCGTTCCTCCATGATTTGCGTCGCAAGCGCAGAAGGTTTATCGTCGTGAATGCTTCCTTCTCCGGCGTTGACGGCGAATTTTTTGGCCGCGGGTGCCGCCCCGCTTAATGCGATTATGGCTGCAAGCCAAACGATCAGGACGATTTTGGCCCCTTTCGGGCTGCCCGTCCATCCGGTGATGTTATGAATAAGCCGCATCATGTGTCATCATCCTCCTGTCCATGATTTCTTTCCCTTCCGTATCGTAGAAAAGAAATATGAACAGGCGATGAACGGCATATTACAATTTGTGGTCTGTTTGGGTTACGGACGGATTCGGCGGGACAGGCAGCCTCACGGTAACCGCCGTTCCTTCCCCGAGCCGGCTTTGGACATCGATCGTACCTCCGTGAAGCCGGATGATTTTGTGAACGATCGAGAGCCCGAGGCCGCTGCCGGACCGGTTGCGATTGCGCGCTTTGTCAGCCTTGTAGAAACGATCGAAAAGATGAGGCAGCTCCGCCTCCGGAATGCCCATTCCCGTATCGCGGACCGTGACGGCAATTTCCTTGCCGGCGTTCAAGCCGATGCTGATCGCCCCGCCGGGTTCGGAAAACTTGATGGCGTTCGCGAGCAAATTTTGCCACACCTGATGCAGCAGCTGCTTATCGGCGTTCACGACCGCTTCCGAAAGCTCCAGTTTGACATCCGTCCCGTTTTCACGCAGCTGCCATTCACTTACCAAGACGACCTGCCGGATTTGTTCGTCCAGGCGGAACGACGTTTTTTTGACCGCCCCGCTGTCCTTATCAAGCGCGGCGAGCGTAAGCAGCTGCTTGCCGAGCAGCGACAGCCTGCGGCTTTCTTCCTCGATGATGGCCAAATAATGATGCTGCTCGTCTCGGGCTACGCCATCCTCGCGGGCGGCTTGGGCAAAACCTTGAATCGAGGTGAGCGGCGATTGGATTTCGTGCGAAACGTTCGCAACGAACGATTGCCTCATCTCGTCCAGCTTTTGCAGCGATTCCGACATCCGCATGAAATGACGCGCCATGTTGCCAAGCTCGTCCCGCCTTCCTGAGTCGAGGACGATGTTATAGTCGCCTTCCGCGATTTTGCGGGTCGCGGCCGTCAGCTGTTTAACGGGTTTAACGATAAACCGCGTGAACAATAAAATAAACGCGATGCTGCAAGCGAACGTCAGCCCGAGCAACAGCGCGACGATGATGCGCACTTCCCCGAGCTGCTGCTCCAGGTCGGGCCGGACGAACAAAGCGTAACGCTGCCCCTTCGCTTCGAACGGGAGGCCGACGCTGTTTTGCAAGCTGTTCTCGAAATAGCCGATGATGGAAAGCCGGTGCGGCTCCTCGACAATCCCGTCATAGTCGCCCCCGCCCAGCACCCGGGTCACGACGGCGGGATCGATTTCGACGCTCCGGAAGGGAGCCCCGTAGAAGCTCCCCTGCCCATCCGCTTTTACGGCGTACAACTGGAAGCCGAGACTGGCGATGTGCCGGAAATAGTCGTTTTCGTCCAGCCCCGGCATCCGTTCGTACAACGAGCGGATTTGTTCCGCGATATGACGCATTTTATGCTCGCTGTAATCGCGGATGTTCGATTGGTAATAGAGGTTGACCCCCAGCAGTCCGATCAGCGAGCTGACAAAGGCAACGAGGACGAAAGTCAGCGCTATTCGCACATAGAGCGTCCTCATTCGCCGGTCACCTCTAGCTTATAGCCGAGCCCTCGCACGGTCGTAATCGCGAAATCGCGGGATTTGTCCTGGAACCGCTCGCGCAGCCTTTTGATATGAACATCGACCGTCCGACTGTCGCCGTCGTAATCGGCTCCCCAGATCGCATCGATCAGCTGAATCCGCGTAAACGTCCGGTTCGGGAATGAAGCCAGATGGGCCAGCAGCTCGAATTCCTTGAGCGGGAGCTGCACAACCTCGCCCGCCACCCTGACCTCGTAGCTTTTACGGTCGATCACCGTTTCGTGTAACCGGATCGTCTCCGAGGACACCGTCTGGTAGCGGCGCAGCAGCGCCTTGACCCGGAACAGCAGCTCCTTCGGCTCGAATGGCTTGACGAGGTAATCGTCGGTACCGGCAAGGAAGCCTTGCTCCTTGTCCTCCAGCTCCCCCCGCGCCGTCAGCAAAATGACCGGAATATCGTAATGGTCGCGGATTTCCCGGCACAAGGCGAGACCGTCCTGGACCGGCATCATGATGTCGACGATCGCCAGCCGGATTTCCCTGTTCTCCAGCAAGCGAAGCGCCTCGCCGCCGTCAGCGGCTTCCATGACCTCGTAATGCTCCCTGCGCAAATAAAAGCGGAGCAGCTCCAAAATATGCGGATCGTCATCGGCGATCAAGATGTTCGTTTTCACGGCGCAGCCCGCCCTTCGTCATTCTTCTCCCATCATAGCATCGCCAAAAGGGAAAGAAAAACGCCCCGACAAAGCCAGGCTTTGATCGGGGTTTGATCGATCGCGAAGGCAACCGGTAAACTCTAGGATGAAATAAAGGACAGAGCATCAGAAGTTTACTTCTGACGACTCTGTCCTTTCGTGTCACGCTCCCAGCTGCCAGGAATCAAGCAAGGCTGCAACTCTTTGATTTAAGAAAGACTTAGCTTCGGCTGAAACGTGATCCTGCATGGGAGGATTATTCAAATGCATTAAAAAATCCTCCAGCTGCTTGGCCGCCTTGGCTTGTGAGCTCATGTCATATTGGTGCAGCGCCTGTGCCAAACTGTTGCTGAGCTGCGCGGCGAGCGGACCATCCAGCTCCCCGGAATCGATATACCCTTGCACGAGGTTACTGATCTCGGACAACGTGGCCGGCGACACGGTCTTGAAGGCCGAACCGACCGGCACCGTGTTCACATACGAATACGGGATGGAAGTCGGATCAGGTCTGACATGCCGCAGCACATTCGGCTGGACTTCCACATAGTAGTCCGTATTCAATTCAAGTCCGTTCGGGAAGCTGACTACCAACTTCTTATCCTTGTAGGTATAACCTACGCCGGTCTTGAACTTGACCACAAAGTCAGTCCCCTCTATAAGCGCCGTACCGGTGTTGTCGGTTCCCTTGTATACTTTTACAATACCGGCGAAGTTAGGTCCTTCCAAGTACTGCGGCGTGCTTGTCGGAACAATCTTGTTGATGTCGCCCATCCCATCCCGGTTCAGGAACTCGACATTAAAGCCGATCTCCACTTCTGTATCTGCCGGTACTCCGATCGTCTCTTTAGGAGGGATTATGAACACATCGGGAGTAGCGTCATAGTCCCAAACATCGGCCCATCTGGCCGGGTCTAGCTGTCGGGTCGTCAAGACGGCAAACGAATTCCCTTTAATCCCCGTAACCTTGTATACGCCTCCGGCGGCATTGGACGATTGCGCCGACGCCGTGCCGGACGAGGCAAGGGCTCCCTTCGCGGTGATCTTGCCGTCGCCGTTCTCGTTCCACATATACACGTAGTAAGTCTTGGAAGTATCCAACCCTTCCACGCTTATACTCGTGGCAGCCGTTGTAGACTGATTCAGAAGGAAGAGGCTTTGCTCCGAACCGTCCGGGCTCTCCAGTGCCGCGACGATCTTATTGGCGGAACCGCCATCGCCGTCCCCGGAGCGGACCTTTACGCTGTTCCAGCCGGTTTCCGACGTCATGGTTTGCAGCAGGAACGCCCAATACTCGGGACGAAGCTGATACCCGGTTCTTGCGTCCAATACCATGCTGAAATCCTGGATATCGCCGTCATACTTGGCATGGTAAATGTCCCACTTGCTTGTGCCGTCAAAGCCCAGCGAAGCCGACATAATATTAAAGCCCGCGGTTTCGTAAGCAAATTTCAGAAGATTGGCCTGGCTTCCGCTGTAATTGGGGTTCATATACCCCTTGTTCGGACCGAACTCCGTGATTTGAACCGGCTTGCGCTGGTTCTCAGGCATACCGTTAATAATCGCCTGCACGGTGAGTAGCGCACTGTATCTCGTTGAACTGTCAATCCAATATCGGTGGATCGAGTATTCATCCACTACGTCGTTCAGATTGGCACCCAGATAATTGAACCAGGCGCTCTGGTTTCCATCCAGCAGGTCGCCGCCTACAATCTTCACGCGATCTCTGATGCCCTCGTTCTTAAGGGCAGTGTCCAGCGCCCTGTACACCTGTACGTACTTCGCCATGTCCATAGAGGAGCTGCCGTTCGGCTCATTGTAGACCGTAAGGGCTTTGATGCACGTATACCCTTTATCCACAATAAAGGTCTTCAGTTGGTTGGCCCAGCGCGCCATCCCTGTGCTGATATCCCAATCCATACTGCTGCTTGCCACGATCTGACCGTTTACCTCAGTGGCCGGATGCCAATAGGTGAGATTGACGGCTGAATTCGTGTCCATGGCCAGCTGTAGCGTTTTTTCGAGCGATTCGTAGTTCAGGTCGGTGTACAGCGCCGTATATCCCGTATTGCCGCCTGCCGCCGTATTGATATACGGAACCGCCCTCTGTGGATCCGGATCGTAGAAAATGCGGGTATATTTCGGATTAAGGTTAATCAGTTTTTCTCTCAGGTTTTGCAGCCCCGCGTCGGTGGCGTTGTAAACCGTCCTGTTGAGGTCGGAGAACAGCTGATGGTTATATTGGCCGCCCCAACCGATAAAGTTTGGCACCAGGATGTTGTTGTTTATCCCTTGCGATACGGCCGGCTTATAAACAAAGTTTGCGTTTGTCCCCTCAAGCGCCGTCTCGGGTGCAGCGGGCGGATCGCCGTCGGGAGCGATAGCCTGCAAGCTGGGGACATTCGCAAGATACGGCTTAGTAATCGGCAACGGAGAATAGCTGAATCCCTCAATGGTCGTGCCGTTTGCGAGCGTGTTGTAAGGGTTGGAACCCCATGTGTAAATGATGTCGCCTTTCCAAGCTACCGCGGTTTCGTTAAGTCCGAAGAAGCCATCTGCGCCCTGAAGCGCAGTGTTCTCGGTAGCGAACTGAACCGAAGCGGTAGTGTCCGTGAGTCCGAGTCCCAGCTTGGCATTTTGGTTACTGCCCCATACATAGACCTTGCCATCGGCAGTCTTGACCATATAGGCGACATTGGTACCTCCGCCAAAGGCCAGGATGTCGTCAAAAATAAGGCTTTCCGCGTTCGGGATGCCGTTTGCGGCGTCGTAAATGGCTGTCGCCTTCTGCGGAGCAAGGTTGGCTTTATTGTTGGAGAATGTGCCTGCGAACATCGTATAGACCTGACCTATATCGTCAAGCAAGATGGCCGTCCCGTTGACGGACGCGCTAATATCTACGAATTTGCGCCCCGATACAGGGTGAACGACCTTCGCAAAGCGATTCGCCGAATCGGATGAGAACTGACCTGCGCCCGTTCCTCCAAAGGCGTAGATGTTTCCGTAATTGGTCAAGATGAACGCCGCGTTCGTACCGGCACCGGCTACCTCGATTGCTTTTTCATTCGGGTCGGAAGGGTTAAAGACAACTTTTTCGGGCTTTACCGAATACCAGGCCTTGCCGGCATCCAGATATTTGACCCCATTAGAGGCCTGCGCTTCCCAGACCGGTCTTAATACGCCTGCAGAGACGGGGATACCGGGAAGGTCGCGGCCCAGCCGATAGTCGTTATTCCAGCCGTTCGACTCACTGCCGCCATTGGCTGCGGATGCCTGGCCCCACGACCATACCGCCCCGTCTTGGTCGATTGCATAAGTGCTGCCGACGCTTCCGGTAATAGAACGGCGTTCACCCGCAAAATCGATGGAGGTATTGTGGAACGTGGATGGAGTGGCCCACTGAACCGATGCGGCTGAGTTCCAAATCCCTAAACGCTCAAAGCCGTTTTTGCCCCAAGCATACAGTTTTTGGTTCGTCCCATCCCAGGCGAATAGCAGGTTGCCCTGCGTTGTGTAAATCATATCGATATCGCTGAGTTCGACGCCCGCACTTGTATAAGCCGGTCTGAATACGCCTGTCAATCCGCCGCCCGGCATGGCAGGCGAACCGCTTGCATAGATTCCGTTGACGTTATTTCCGTTGACATATACCTTCCCGTCGGTCGTCAGCAGAGCAGTCGCGCTTCCATCCGCGACCGATCCGGTAAAGGTCACCGCCTGCTTGATCACAGCCGACGAGGATGCGGGCGGGTCGGAGGTTGTAAACTTGAAGACCGTGTCTGCGGTTGGATAGATGACATGATCTTGGTCTTCGAAGGCGTTAGCTTTCAGGACTACAAAATAATCGGTGTTGTAAGAGAGCTGGGATACCGGCGAAATTCTCACAACGGTGTTCTGATTCTCGAACGCAGCCGTTGATGGGACAAGCGTGCCGGCGGGCGTACCCTGATGCAGCTCGACCGACGTATTCAGGTCCCCGACGCTGGTTACAGCCCTATTGAATGTAATTGTAGGTTTTACTTTGACCGAAACACCGGTCGCATTAGCGGCAGGCGAAGGTACTGCCGATATTTGCCCGACCGTTTTGAAGGTTATGCCTTGGGCTGCAACGGCTGTCCCTTTGAAATCCTTGAGTGTATCCCCTTGAATTTCAACATAGTAATCCGATGATTCTTCTAGCGAGTTTGCAAAAGTAATCGTGAGCACTTTACCGGCATTCGTGACCGTATAAGTACCAGGGGACAGTAAAGTGCCTGCATTACTCGTGCCCTTGTACACCTTCACCGTATCGGCAAGGGAATGGCCGCCCGCCACATACAGAATCTTGTTGAAGGTGATGCTCGGAGCGACATCAAGAGCGACCCCGGTTGCACTACTCACTGGCGAATAGGTGATCGCGAGCGGCGAATCGTCATTACTATGAGCGGCGAGTGCTGGAACATGAATGAGCGCCGCTTCGTTGATCGGTTTCGGTGTGCCTTGTGAAGCGGTCTGGCCTAGACCGGAGCCGTTGCCGAGCTGATCGACGCCTGCGTTGTAACCCCACGTATAGATGACATTGCCCTTTACCGCGGCCGCCGTGGTCCGGAACATACTCATATACTCGGCGTCTTGCAAATAATCATTTTTGACTGCGGTCAGTACGTCTTTCTTCACGGCTGTTCCATCGCCGAATCGTACCCCATGGACGGCTCCGCCGGCGGACGAACCCCACTCATACACGCTGCCGTCGGTGGCCGTGGCGAACATGATGTGGTTGCTCGTCGGACCGAGAGCGTAAACCTGTTTGAAGGTTAGGCCTGCTGCCGCATTCCCGTTGATCCCGCCTGTCGTCCCGTCGCCATAAACCGCTGAAGGACGGGTTGCGGTTCTGACGGCAGCCGAATACACATTATTGGCGCCGCCTGTGTTAAAGGTCGTATAGATAAATCCTTGATCGTCCAGCAGAATCGCGATCCCGCCGGAGGAAACGCTCATTTTTACAAATTTTCGGCCTGCCGCCGAGTCGGGATGGCTGACTTTCACAAAGGTTGGAGCAGCCGAGGTTGTAAGCCCATTCCCGAACGCATACAGGTCGCCTGTCTCCGAAAGGATATAATTGACGTTTGGCACATCGTCCGTGCCGGCAACCGCTATCGCCCGTTCGCTCGGATTGGAAGGGTTGAAGACCACTTGAGCCGGCAATACACTGCTATACGACCCGTTCATCGAATAAACGGCCTGGTCCACACTGATATCGCGGCCGAGGCGGTAGTCGTTCGACGTAAGGCTATTGCTGCCGGTAGAGCCCCAGGAATAAACCTTCCCGTCGGCGGCGATGGCCAATATTGTGCTGGGCTTGGTGCCGTCGGAGCCCGCTATGCCGCCTAACGTCTGTGCGTGAGAACCGTCAAAGCTAATACCGAGTTCTGAAAGCGTTTTCTCGCCGTTGAATTTTAATTCGGTTGCGAAGGAAACATCGGTCGGAGTAGTACCCGTTCCCCCGAGTATCCCCAATTTTCCTCCGAAAGCGCGCCCCCATCCATAGAGTTTGCCTTCGGACTGGCTCCACGCGTACATCGTGCCGCTATTTTGGTAAATACGCGTGATGCCGGTAAGCGGCGTGCCTGGACTTTTCAGGACTTGCGTAAAAACAGCGCTCGACCCGCCTATCGTCCCGTTTCCAAGCTGCCCGTTCCCGTTTCCGCCTAGCATGTATACGCTTCCATCCACCAAAAGCGCCGTACTGCCGAATGTAGCGGAAGAGTTCGAGGTGTTCATCACGACTTGCTGGATATGCTGGGTTATGCCATCTTCGCTAGTAATACTAGGATGCGCCGAGACCGGTACGACCATCGTCATGACAAGAGCCACGGCCATGATCATACTAAGGATCTTACGAGTGTAACCTGTTCTCACGTTTACCCTCCTCGTATAATTGTAGTAGAAGCTGGATCTTTCACCCTTAATGATAAAGCTCTCTATGATTGTTTAGGTATGGGTTTAATTACAGAAGCATGTCATTTCATGCACAAAGTTTGATAGGGCAAAAAAAATAACGGCCCATAGCCCAAAAGTACAGGGCTGATCGACCGTCAATAAGGTTCAGGCTAGTGGGAATTTAACACCGTACATGTTTGCGTTTGAAGCCAATTTGCGCTTTATCTACTGCCTTTTGAATATTGTCGGAAGCGTTAAGGAACTTGCTCTTGGGCTTGTCCCGGTTGACCTCCACCGGACCTACCGCCTTTGCGGTTTCGACCGCTTTATCATGAAGCGGCACATAGGAGACGGCCACCGTAAAAATAAACTGATTCATCGCGTATTTCGCTCGTTCGGGAGCATCGTGGATCGTCTTTTCCACAAGGTCAAGCATATCGGCCAGTTTGCTTTCGGAAAATTCACCATCCGGACGATTCCCCAAAAGCCAGCAGTAACAACTCCAGCCCGCCGACATCCTCAGCTCCTCGCCGCTTGCGATCCATTTGTCGGCCACTTCTTGCGCTATATCGGTTTCCGCCAACGTTACGGCCACCACATAATCGGACAGCATGTAAAAATAAGCCGTATCGATCCAACGCTCAAAATCCGCTTCCGTCATCGCCTTGGGATCTGCAATGATCCCGGCAAAATACATGGCGTCGTAGTTCCCTGTGGCGTACAGCTGCTCCGCTAACGGCTGATTGATTTTAATTTTCTTGACGATCGGCTTCATCTCGCCGGTAGCCACGCCGAACAGCGGTTCGTGTGCGCCATTGGATTGGTAAATCTTCTTGGTCCGTTCCTTGCCTAGAGCTTCAAGCTCCTGCATAACCGTTTCGAAATTCATAGTTTCACACTTCCTTTCTTTCAAGGTGATGCCCTTCAAGCCTCCATATTATGGTATCCTTGATGAAGTTCAGGTAAACGTCAGGAAGGGGTTTTCGGGAATGGGCTCGAGAGTCATGCATCTACTTATAGCTAATCACATAGCCAACCATTTTTCAATTCAGGATAAATTACCGTTTTTGTTAGGTGGAGTTGTACCTGATGCGGTTTCTCCTAAAGAGCTCTCTCATTTCTTTGTTGGGGATCCTAGCGATTACTCCAGAAGTATTGACTATGAAGCGTTCATCCAAAAGTATAATTCCCATAAACATTCTAATTTTATATTGGGTTACTATACGCATTTGATTGCGGATGATCTATGGCTCAAGGGCTTCTTTTTATCCTGGTTAAAAAATAGATTAGACAAAGATAAGGATATGCTCGGCAGGTATCACAATGATTTCCGTTTATTGAATGGGAAGTTATTGCGTTACTATAATTTCTCCACTGATTTAATTAAGGGTATTGAAAAGGTTGAATATGTCCCCTTACAAGAAGTGAAAGTCCAAGACATTGAAACTTTTCTACCGGATTTATTGGAAGATTTGAATTATGAACCAAGTTCACTTCAAGCGGCGTTGAGTGTTTTTACTTTTGAGCAAATCGTTGGATATATCGAGACTTCAGTGGACAAGGGGACTAGGCTTATGAATGATCTAATTCGTTCGGAGTAAGGCGCCTTTATCCTGAGGCTTATGGACGAAGAGCTTGTCCGATCCGTAAATTTATTTAAGGTTTGATGTTTGGTTTCATGCATTGAAATCGTTCTATAAGTGAATGAAATTTAATTAGAGGAAAGGGAAGTGACAAGATGGAAGCCAGCAAGTGTTTATTCAGAGGCGTTGCCGCCGTGTTTATGCCAGTAAGGGATCTGGAGAAATCTATCGAATGGTATAGTAAGAATCTTGGTTTCACTTTGCGGTTCAAACACGCAGAGTACAAGGCTGCGGGGATGAGGGGCGGGAGCTCCATGCCCACTCTTGGTTTGGTCCAGGTACATGAATACAAGCCTGTGGAGTTTCCCAAGAATGATTTCGGTTGCGATATTTTCTTTAACTACATTGTGGAGGATATCGATCAAGTCCATACCGATTTAACCCAAAAAGGAGTTGAAGTGAGCGAGATCCATTCCTCGCTGGATTCGAGTTTTCGATACTTTTCTGCAAGGGATCTCGATGGCAATTTGATCAGCATAGTGAATGGATAACTGAAGACTTATAGGGCAGGATTTTTAGAGAGTTGGAACAGTTGGTCCTTAACCCGATTTTTCAGGACAAGGTTCTTTTCATCCGAGAAGTATGCCTCTTTTTCCAGACAGTCTAGAGCCTTGTCCATTTCTCCTCGATAGGCATAGATAAACGCAAGAATGTAAAGCGGTGACGGGAATTTCATCGTGTAAATGGGAGATTTGGGATGATGGATTTGTTCTTCCGCAATTCCAATAATGCCCTCCAGCGTACTGGCTCGATCAAAAAAAGAACGAATGTTATCGAGTTCGCCCTCCATCGCCTGAATGATGGTCTTCTTAGCTATGTCTCGATAATGAGAAGCAACCCCATTCCCATCTTTCATCTCTTTTCCTCGAAAAGAGTTCGCATATCCCTCGGCCCATTCCCCCATGTGGATCATTGCGGATTGTTCGGTTCTATTAGAAGTTAGCTTTTTGCCCTTCGGCACCATTACAAAGTCGAGAGCAATTCCCCATGCTATACAACCTCGATTGCCACTTTTAGTAAATGTGTAGTATTGAACAAGATTTCTTATGCCATTCTTAGTTTCACCCACCCAAAGGTAATCTCCACGCCACTTAAGACCAAATGGAGCAACCCTTGGTGAAATGGAATCGTTCAATAAGGTTAATAATTCTTGCCCTACAATGGGCTCCCCTTGAGTTTCATAACGTACAATCTTTTTGGATTGGATGGCATCAAATAATTTTCTGATAATGGCAAAAACCCCCTTTGAAATAAAGTTCTATAAAAATACCATATCCTAGGCGATGGTGACAAGCTATAAAAAAGAAAGAGAACATCCTCCCAGTTTTAATTGGAAGGCGTTCTCTCTAACCGAAATCCCGCAGCGTCAGCCTTTGAAGGACAGGAGCTTGCGTAATCTCTCATCCCGAAGCCAGAGGGCTCCCCAAAATAAAATCGCTACGTACAACGGAAAAAGCAGATTTGAAAAAAGAGGGGTATCTGCTCGCAGTTGAGCAGCCATCGCACCGCCCATATAACCCGTCAACAGCAGCGCACCCAAGAAGGATGTGCGAGGAATCATATACAGAAGGGTGGAAAGCAGGCCCAAGACCCCCATGACCACCATATGCCGCTCCGTAAATCCGAGTTCGAGCGTAGCTTTTACAACGGGTTCAGGCCCGGCAATCTTCCCGATTCCGTCCACTAGCATGAACAGAATGACGATCCCGCTCATGATCCGCGCTGTCCATACCCGCCCTTTAGAAATATCAGTCTTCATGTTCGTCTTCATCTTCAATTCCCGTTCAACCATCATTTTAATCTCATCCTCCTCGATTTTATTGACGCGCCTCGTATTCCGGGGCGAAGGACACGTCGCTTGCTTTATACCCGCTTCTCTGCAGGTAAATTCTCGAGAGCGAAAGATCCAACTTGGAGATCTCCGGCTCGTTCATAAGAGGCGATAATTACGCCAGTGGTCGCTACTTTGCAATCAACGAGTTTCAATCCTTCTGCTCTTGTGCCATCGGCAAAGAGGCGTTTTCCGGTTCCAACGAGCACTGGGAATGTCCATATATGCATGGTGTGCACTAAATGGTGTGCAAGGAGCGTTTGGATCAAATTCCCGCTGCCATGTACCCACAGATCAGGGCCATCTTGTTCAAGAAGCTTATTGATTTCGCCCACCACATCTCCTGTGACCGTCACAGAGTTTTGCCATTCAAGCTTTAAATCGTTTTGAGAGACAACATATTTGCGTGCACGGTTTAAGCTGTCGGCTGCGGGATCGTTTTTCACATAGGGCCAGTGGGAGGCAAAAATGTCGTATGTTCGTCTTCCTAAAAGCAAGTCATAAGGATTCTCCATGATCGTTTGCATGAAGTTGCCCATCATTTCGTCCCAGTACTTGACTGACCATCCTCCCCAACTAAAATTGCCGGAAGGGTCTTCTTTATCTGTTCCTGGCGCTTGCATTACCCCGTCTAATGTTAGGAATGTTGTAGTAATAAGTTTTCTTTTAATTGAGTCGTTATCAGTCATTTAAGAGCCTCCTTGGAAAAGAATGGGTTACTTCTGACGGTTGGTTCAGTGGCGCTTAGTACCTTCAAGTCGTCTACCGTTCCATGGATCTCGTGGTGGAGTAAATGTGTTGCAGCTTGGCTAACGCATCCGGGTCCATCGTCAATTCAGGCGCATCGAACACCTGGCGCAGCTCGATTTCCCCTTCCCCGAAGCCGTGCGGATCGGGCATCCTCATCGCCCACTCGATTGCTTCTTCCTTGGATTTCACCTCGATTAGCGTGAAACCTGCGATCAACTCCTTCGATTCGGTGAAAGGACCGTCCACCACCTTCGGCTTTCCTCCAGGTTCGGGATATGCAATACGGATTGCGCCCGAGCTCGGGTGGAGTCCTTCGGCCGCAACGAGCACACCGGCGTTCGCCAGCTCCTCGTTATACTTTGTCATGGCGACTAACAGCTCAGGACTCGGCATAACGCCGGCCTCGGAATCCTTTGTCGCTTTAACGATCATCATGAATCTCATCGTTATTCTCCTTTTCGTGTTTGATTGACCTCTATAAACACAACGAACGGGTGAAGCTGGAATCGACAAGGGACAAAAAATTTTAAAAATGATTGCTACATTTCTTTCACCTCGCGCACTTCGATCTCCCCTTCGCCGAGTCCGTGGGGATCCGGCATGCGAAGGGCCCATTCCACCGCTTCTTCCCTGGACCTGACGTCGATCAGCGTGAAGCCCGCGATTAGCCCCTCCGCGTCGGAAAAAGGGCCATTCGTCAACCGGACCTTCCCACCCGGATCGAGGTGCGACAGGCGAGTGCCGTTAGCACTCGGTTGGAGGTCTTCGGCGGCGACGAACACCCCCGCCTTTTTGAGCTGCTCCTTGAACTTAGACAAAGCCTCAAGCCGTTGTCGACTCGGCGGTTTGCCGGCTTCGGAATCCTTCGTGGCCTTGACGATCATCATGAATCGCATGAATCATTCCCTCCCGTTATGTGTTAGAGTTGCCTCTATTCACACAACGAATGGAACGGAGAGAAATCGACGAGCCGGGAAAAGAAAAAATAAAAACCACCCATTTTCGGGCGGTTTGCAGTCCAAGCGGCGGGGGCGAGATTCGTCACTCCTCCGCACATTCGGCAGCACGCTTCAGGAGCAATTCACGCTCGCGCACGTTTTGAGTAAGCGATGCGGCCCGCTGAAATTCGAGGCCGGCTTCCGGTTTGCGGCCAAGCTTCATTAGGAAATCACCGCGAACGCTCGGCAACAGGTGATAGCGCTGCAGGGACGGTTCCGACATTAACCCGTCTATGATCTCTAGCCCCACCGCTGGGCCGAACGCCATGGATAGGGCGACTGCGCGGTTGAGCTCTACAATCGGTGACGGTGCAACCTGAGAGAGCGCATCATACAGCGCGGAGATGCGCACCCAATCGGTCTCCGCCGCCGTCCGGGCCCGCGCATGACAGGCGGCGATTGCGGCTTGCAGCGCATAGGGACCCAGGGGACGGCCCGCCTGCTGCGCGCGATCGAGGGCGGCCAGCCCGCGGCGGATCAGCAGGTGATCCCAGAGCGCCCGGTTCTGATCCAGCAGCAGCACAGGCTCACCGCTTGCGTTCACCCGAGCCTTAAACCGTGAAGCCTGGATTTCCATGAGGGCAACGAGACCGTGTACTTCCGATTCCCCCGGCGCAATCTCGGCCAGGATCCGTCCGAGCCGCAGCGCCTCCTCACACAGCATCGGCCGAATCCAGCTCCCGCCGGAGGAAGCGGAATACCCTTCGTTGAACATGAGGTAAATGACCTCGAGCACAGACGACAGCCGGGCTGCCATCTCGGCTTTCGGCGGCACTTCGAATGGAACGCGGGCTTCCGCAAGCGTCCTTTTCGCACGCACGATCCGCTGGGCGACCGTAGCCTCGGCAACCAGATACGCACGGGCGATCTCCTCGGTCGTCAGCCCGCCGAGCAGTCGTAGCGTGAGCGCCACACGCGCCTCGGTCGACAAGACGGGATGACAGGTCGTGAAAATCAGCCGCAGCAAATCATCCCCGAAATCTTCTTCCAGCACCGCATCAAAATCCGCTTCTTGCTGCATATCCATCTCCCTGCCGATCGCCTCGTACTTCTGCTCGCGCAGCTTGTTGCGACGGAGCAGGTCAAGGGCGCGCCGTTTGGCCGTCGTCATCAGCCAGGCGCCAGGCTTTTCCGGGATGCCGTCGGACGGCCAGCGCTCGATGGCGATCAGCAGCGCGTCCTGGGCCAGGTCTTCCGCCAGTCCGACGTCGCGGACCATCCGTGCGAGGCAAGCGATGATTTTGGCCGATTCGATTCTCCAGATCGCGTCGATCGTACGATGAATGGCCGAATCCGTCACGGTTTTTTCCGCCTCGTCACCGTTTCACGCAAATGCTCCTCTTTCGCGAGCGACTCCGGGTCCATAAAAATTTCCGGCGCTTCGAAAACTTGGCGCAGCTCGATTTCGCCTTTGCCGTCGCCGTAGGGATCCGGCATCCGCATCGCCCATTCGATCGCTTCCTCCCTGGATTTGACCTCGATGAGCGTGAAGCCGGCGATCACCTCCTTCGCCTCCGTGAAAGGCCCGTCCATCACTTTCGGTTTACCTCCGGGCTCCGGATAAGAGATCCGGATCGCGTTCGAAGTCGGATGAAGACCCTCGGCGGCAACCAGCACGCCTGCTTTCACGAGCTCCTCGTTGTACTTTAACATCGCATCCACGAGCTCCTGACTCGGAGGTTGACCGGCTTCCGTCTCCTGCGTGGCTTTTACAATCATCATGAATCTCATAAATTTATCCCTCCTGTAACGATTGGTTAGATTTTTTCAACGGCTAATGAACTGACCGCTTTCTCGATTCTCCGCTGTCTAGTTTCGGCCGTCTTGGCCTCTTCAATGCTCAATACAAAACGCCGCTTGTTGCTGTAAGACAGTCCTTCAAAAAAGGACTTCGCCTTCTCGTTCTGTGCCAGCGCCTCCAGGAAATCGGCCGGCACGACAAGCTCGCGGGGCTCGGTATCGAGCTCCAGCTGCACCTCAACCAAGTCGCCGGCGGCAATCCCGGCTCTCTCCCGGTGCTCGGCGCTGACCGGAATTAGGAACTTGCCACCCATAACTCCAATCGTAGTCCGATAAGTGTACCCGCGAAACGTGACGCGAACGGCCGGTTTTTTGCCGTTGCCCAATCCAACCACAATCTCCTCCGGCACCTCAATCCCTGTCGCGGTCTTTCCGTGCAACTCTAGGTTGGCCGTAAACGTTGCCATTTGATTACCTCCCACTGCTCCTATTTTTTTATTTAAAGTAATATACCAGTATAGGTGCCAAGACGGCGGCTTTCACGATATGCGTCTGACCGGGCAAAGTTTGGTGTTTCGCATTCGGCAGGGTCTTTGCCAACAACTCCATGGCATTCCGCATCCAAGCGGGACTCTTGCCGCCGACCGCTACAAGCGCGGGAACATGGACGTTTGACCATCGGCCCAGCGTATCTTTGCGGCCTTTCTGGTGCTCTATCGTCAGACGGGTGTCATACGGGAGCGTGTGGGCGACCGCTTTGAGCTTGGACCAAGCCGGCATCAGCGGCATCATAGCCACGACCGGGGCGGGGAGCCCAACGCCCTTCCGCATGAATAACTTGATGGCCGCGCTGCGCCGATCCGCTTCGATAAGCGCCTCCATCTGTTCTTCGTAACCATCAGGAACCTTCTGACGACTGTCGTCGGTCACGAATGGAGCCTCATACAACGCCAGCTTCTTGATCGACGGAAGGCATTTCGCCGCTTCGAGAGCCAGCGCAGCACCGGAGGATATGCCATACACAAAAGCGGATCCCCCTGCTTCTTCGATCAATGCGGAGATGTCCTCAATTTCACGATCAACCGCGTAGGTGGCGGCGACATTCCCACTCTCTCCGCGACCTCTGCGGTCGTACGTATACACGGTAAAATGCTCCTGCAGCAGAGCCGCCAAGGCGCCGTTGGGGCCATTCGTTCGGCTGCAAAGCGCCCCGTCAATCAACAGGAGCGGCGGGCCGCTTCCAAGCTTACTGTAAGCAATCTTTGTGCCGTCTTTCGAAGTTACCGTATTCATAGTGCCTCCTGGTTTCATTTGACCTCTATTAAGACAACGTATGGGATCATCGATATTCGACAGACGCGCTGATATTTTTCACAAAATAAATTGGGGGCTCGCTTTTACTTTTTCGACTTTCAGAAGGTGATCCCTGCTTGAACTCTCGTTACGATCCAAGGTAGTACCTGCGAAGCTGACATCACCCGCAAGAAAAAAAGCCAAACCTAGGATTATGTCTCCCGGCTTGGCGTTTTCCTTCAAACCATCTTTTAGACTGTTATTCACACCCGTTTTTTATACGCCCTCATCGCAAAGAGATAAGCTACGAGCATAATTCCGATGCACCACGCAAGCGCAATCCATATATCATTGCCCACGGGCTGACCGGACAGCAGCGCACGAATGGCTTCCACGATCGAGGTCACCGGCTGGTTTTCGGCAAAGGCGCGAACGACGGACGGCATCGACTCGGTCGGCACAAACGCCGAGCTGATAAACGGCAGGAAGATAAGCGGATAGGAAAACGCGCTTGCACCTTCCACCGAGCTGGCGGACAGTCCGGCAATGGTCGCGACCCAAGTCAACGCCAGAGTAAACAGCACCAGTATACCGGCTACGGCAAGCCATGGCAGTACCCCTGCCGACGAACGAAAGCCCATAATGAGCGCTACGAGTATGATGACGACAACCGAAATGAAGTTGGAGACCAACGAGGTCAGTACGTGCCCCCACAGTACAGCAGAACGCGCAATCGGCATGGTGTGGAACCGCTCGATGATGCCCCGCTGCTTATCCATGAACAGGCGGTAAGCCGTATAAGCTATCCCGCTAGCAATCGCAATCAGCAGGATACCAGGCAGCAGGTAGTTCACATAGTTATCCGTACCGGCTTGGATGGCGCCGCCGAACACATAGACGAACAGCAGCATCATCGCAATCGGAGTGATGCAGACCGTGATGATCGTGTCCAGGCTGCGGGTAATATGGCGCATGGAGCGCCCGAGCATAACGCCCATATCGCTAAAAAAGTGTTTCTTTATCGCCTCCATTACATAGCCTCCTTTGTACCGATGATTGCGAGGAAGATCTCCTCCAATGAAGGTTGTTTTTCCACATACTCCGTCTTTGCGGGCGGGAACAGCTTTTTCAGTTCCTCCAGCGTGCCCTTGGCAATAATCCTGCCCTTATGCAAAATGGCAATTTTATCGGCAAGCTGCTCAGCCTCATCCAAATACTGAGTGGTCAGGAATACCGTCGTGCCGCCGTCAGCAAGCTCCCGGACAATCTTCCAAGTCTCAATGCGTGCCTCGGGGTCCAGCCCTGTGGTCGGCTCGTCGAGAAAAATGAGCTGCGGTTTTCCGATCAGGCTCATGGCAATGTCGAGTCTGCGGCGCATACCGCCCGAATAGGTGGACGCCTTGCGGTCGGCGGCGTCGGTTAAGCCGAAGCGTTTCAGCAAATCGTCCGCAACTTGACGCGGATGATTAAGATGCCGCAGCTTCGCAATCATGATCAGATTTTCCCGCCCGGTCAAAATCTCGTCCACGGCCGCGAATTGCCCGGTCAGACTGATCGACTGCCGCACATAGTCGGGCTTTGCCGCAACGTCGAAGCGGTTAACGACGGCGGTGCCTCCGTCCTGTTTGAGCAGCGTGGTGAGGATTTTGACAATCGTTGTCTTGCCCGCACCGTTGGAGCCGAGCAGCGCGAAAATACTGCCTTTTTCCACCTCAAAATCCACGCCCTTTAGGACTTCTGTGTCCTTGAAAGATTTTCGCAAACCTTTCACTTCAATTGCTTTTTCCATCCCGATATTCCTCCTTTTACTTCAATTTATCCGTTACCTTCTTCATGGCCTTGTTAACTTCTTGGTCAACCGATTCTTGATAGACGTCAGCGTAAGTTTTTGAATCTTTGATTAGATCGTCGCAGAAAGCCGCTACGTCATTGCCGGTCACTTCGAGCACGCCTTTCCCCGAGGCCGCGCCTTCTTCAAAAAGATCGACAATCCCCGAGAGCAAACCCGTCCCGTCAGTTAGCTCAACAGGGCCGACTTTAAAGAGATATTTTTGAATTTCTTTATAAACAATCTGATAATCTTGCGGGAGCGCTTTGACACGAGCCACGTGCGCTCGCCATTCTTTTTTGCCTTTGATGATATCTTGTATTCTCATTTTGTCCTCCTATTTACCTAATTTTTTTGCGATATTATTGTTGAGTTGCTCGCGCCACTTGTCGCGATAAGTCTTTGCCCCTTCTTCACCGGCCAGCGCTGAACAGAAGCCTTTGATATCGTCACCCAAAACCTCCTGGACACTCTGACCGTCCGCCGCCGTTTCTTCGAGCAGGCCAAGCACACCATCAAGAATTGGCATGAGGTTGCGACCGGTGAAATCGGAGTGCGGCCAGAGATTGGCTTTGATTTGTTCCCATGCCGCTTGATAGTCGGCCGGCAGCTTTTGGGCTCGCGATTCAAATGTCTTGAATTGCTTAGTCATGTCGCTGCCAGTGATTTTTTCCCAAAAATTCATTGGTTGTTCTCCTTTAACTCATTAATTTTTGATGATACGAACTCCCATTTTTCCCAGAACCTCCGCAGCTCCTCGCGCCCCGCCTCATTGAGGGTGAAAAACTTTCGCGGCGGCCCCATGTCGGAGGGCTTTTTGGTGATCTCTACCAGCTTGCTTTTTTCAAGCCGGATCAGAATGGTGTACACCGTTCCCTCTACAACATCTGTGAAGCCGAGGGCGTTGAGCCGCCGCGTGATTTCGTAGCCGTAGGTTTCTTGGCGGCTTATAATTTCAAGGACACATCCCTCGAGAACACCTTTGAGCATTTCCGTTATGTTTTCCAGCACAATCACCCCCTGCTATTCTGTATGACTGGTATGCGGTATTACTTACTACAACTATAAAGTATCACGTAGTAGATCCTTTGTCAAGCGTTTGCGTTAAGAAAAGGAAAAAGCCACCCCTTTTGGCATTTGCGAGAGGTGGTTCTACAATTCGTATCGAGGAATAGAAAAGACGCGCGGGCGTTACCCCGGCGTCTTCTTCGTTCTTTTAGGCTTAGTTTTTTACATCCGTTTTATGCACAAGCCGCCCTAGCCTCGTCCACCGGTCCATACGCAAGAAGGCTGCAGCCTTCTTGCGATCGCCCTGCGTCGATTTTCACTTTCTTTTCAAAACGACCAGGTTGCCCTTCATTCCTTCTTCGCTATAACCTTTGCCGACCGTCATCTGGATCGGCAGCACCGGGCCGCGTTTAAAATACCGGCTGAAGTGCTGGTCCACGGATTGTTCGGTCACTAAGACAAAATGTCCTTCTTCTGCCTTCTCGCGACAGCCTCTGAGCAGCATCACCCCGCCCGGTTTGAGCACCCGCGCGACTTCCTCCGCATATCGCCCCCGATTTTCTTCGGCGATAGTGTGAAAACATCCTCGATCATTGACCATATCCACGCACCGGTTTTCCAACGGCATTTTCAAGGCATCGCCCTGACGCCAATCCACCTGAACCTCCGCCTTGTTTGCCCGTTCCCTTGCGATGTTCAAGGCAGCGGCACTCAGATCGACACCGATTACGCGATATCCCCGCTGGGCAAGAAAAATGGCTTCGCTGCCTGCGCCGCAGCCTACATCCAAAGCGGCAATGTTAGAGGGAAGGTCCATGGAAGCCACGAACGCGACCAATTCTTGAGACGGGTATGGGAGATCCCAGTAGTCTCGAAAGTTTCCGCTGGTATAAACTTCATCCCACTCTCTCATCCTGTCAACCTCCATTCTATAATTTATTGTAACCAGGCCTTGGGGCATTCACAAGAATTTGCCGGCACAAAAATTGAAAAAACTCAAGCCACATAACGCTTGAGTTTATCAAATTAGGTAAATTTCATGCGACCTGCTTCACGCAGACGACCCTGCGAATTGCTTTTCGATAGCTGTTGAATTCGGGTCTGTAACGGAGTTACGGCGTCCGGGCCAGAAGGCCCACTTGCCGAGGAGCAAAGTAAGGGCCGGTACGAGGAACGGACGCACAACGAACGTATCGAGCAGAATCCCAAGCGCGGTAATGACACCCATTTGCACCATCAACTGAACCGGCATCGTGACCAAAACGGCGAACGTACCCGCAAGAATGAGACCTGCCGATGTAATAACGGACCCCGTCTCGCCCACGCCTTCCTTGATCGCTTGCTTCAAGGGCATGCGTTTGCTTTTTTGCCAGATGGAAGAGATCACGAAAATGTTGTAATCCTCGCCCAGCGCGATCAAAAATACAAACGAATATAGCGGGATGGTGCCTTGAATCATGTCCATGCCCATAAAGTAGTGCAAGACGATCCACCCTAACCCCAAAGCCGACAAATACGAGAGCAATACGGTTACAATAAGGTAAGCCGCGGCGATCAAAGAACGTAAATACACAACAAGGAGAGTGGCGATCATGATAATAATCAGCGGCAAAATGATGCTCATATCCCGTATGTTGGTTTCTTTCGTGTCATATTGCTCCGCTGTTTCTCCGGAAATCCATACATGTGTCGCAGCGTCCGTGTCGCCTGACTGACGCAACACACCTTCGATCGTTTGGCGAAGTTCCGGAATGAGATTCATCGCTTCCATCGAATAAGGGTTCATGTTAAGGGAGATGTCATACGCCAATAGTTTCGGGTTCGTCTTCCCGGCTTGCGGCGCGGATACTTGGGACACGTAAGGAAGCGAGGCCAAAGTCTGGGCAACATCACGATCCTTGCCGCCGGTATCCACGATCACTTTAACGGGAGCGAGCTGGCCGGGCGAGAACTGCTCGCCGATGACGGTGAATCCTTCTATGGATGCCATCGTTTTGGGGAACATGGCCAGCTTATCAAACGTGAACTTCACCTGAGTCGAGAATAAGGCAAACCCGCCAAGCAAGATGCAGGTCACGACCATAATGAGCCAAGGCCGACGTACGACAAGGGAACCGACCATATTGCGCGAGGGCTTGCCTACAGCCGGGGCCGGATGTCCCTTACGCTTGGCTCGTTCGGCCAGCATGCCCGGCGTCCTCGGAATGAACGGCCAGAAGGAAGCGCGCCCCATAATGGCTAGCAAAGCAGGTACAAGCGTCAAGCTGGCCAGTCCCATAATGAAGATGGAAATCCCAAACGGTGCGGCGAGTAGTCGGAACGAACCGTACTCCGCTGCGATCATCGTCAGGAGCGCGAGAATGACGGTTAAACTGCTCATCGCGATCGCCCCTGACGATCCGGTAATGGCGCCGCGAAGTGCCTTGCCCTTGTCCGGTTCGATCTTGAGCAGTTGTCGGAACCGGTAAATGAGGAACAAGCAATAATCCGTACCGGCGCCGAACAATAACACCGTCATGATATTGGTTCCTTGCTTCTCCACCGTTATCAGGCCGCTGTGCACCATCCAGCCCAAGATGGGACTGATGACGAAGTAAGCGATGCCTACGGCGACCAGCGGGGTTATGGCCAGAATCGGGGAGCGGTAAATGACCAGCAGCAGCACGAGCACAAGCAGTACAGTAGCGAGCAGCAACGTTTTGTCGGCCTGTCCGAATACTCCGGTTGCGTCGATCTGTATGCCGACCTGACCGGTAACTCTTGCGTTCAAGTCGGCCGGAGAATCGATGGCGACGGCGAACGGATCTGAACCGAATATGTCGGCCGCTTCTTTTTTCGCTTGATCTACGCCTTCCTTCCACTCATTCGATTGCGCGCTTTTACTGAAGAAAACTGGTGAGACGATGGTGCTGCGGTCCTCCGACAGCTTCGTTTTCAAAGCCTGAAGCGGCATTTGATGCAATGGCGGCACGGAAGTCTGATACGGTACGGGACGCGTCGATAATCTTTCGGTAAATTGTTGGATGCGCTGCAGATCGGTATCGGTAAGTCCTCCTTGGCGATGCCATACGAACAGTGCAGAAGCATTTTCCGCGTTCGGATATTCTCTCGTAACCAATTCACGCGCTTGCACGGATGGCTTGGTGTCAGGCAGTGGGGGAGCATTGTTTACGACTTCCTTGCTAATGGGAGGTGCCAGCGTGTTTAACAACACGGCAGCGACTAACCAAATAAGCAACGTGACCCATCTGGTTATTGGGCCTACCAGCCATTTATCGATTCGAATTCGATCCTTCATGCCTACTCTCCTTTTTGACCTGGAGGCTCGAAGAGTTCGATCGGATTACCTGCCGGGTCATCGAGTAAGATCTGCTTGCCGCCAAAGCCTGTGACAATATCATTGCGGAAGCGTAAGCCTGCTTTACGCAGCGTTTCGACTAAGTCGCCAAGGTCATCGACCTCGATTTGAATCCGATTCCAGCCGCCGGGTTCCGGTTTTCGCCCATCCGGCATGGGTTGCGCGGCTCCGCCCGGACCATCCTTGGCATTCACGAGAAGATTCAAGTCTCCTCTCTGTAAAACGGCAAAACCGGGTGCAGGATGTGCTTTGACAATGAAGTCAAGATGCTGGGTGTAGAAGGCGATAGTAGCATCTACGTCGTCGACGATGTAACGTACCTTGATAGCAGCCATTCTTTTTTCCTCCATTCAAAAGTTTTTTTGACTTTAGTATCTTGGAAACATAATAAAGAGAACAAGGATACCGGATATTCCATAGAGAACCGTTACAAGGATTCGAAACCAATGAGTTCTATTCCCATCATCATGCGCAATCAGTTGCAGCGATACTCCAGACACGATAAGGAATAGAAAGACCAGTAGATAACCGAATAGATTAGGGTGGCATCTTTCCTCTCCATCCATGTTGAAGATTCGGATCAAAACTCAATTCAAACGCTTTGCTTCGCAGATTCTTGCTTTTTTTGTTTGATGAAGCCGTCGGTCTCCCGTACGAGGGACACCGTTCCAAAAAACAACATCAGAGCGAGTACCGGATGAAGGGCAGCTAAATATCCGATTCCAGACGGCAATTTGGCGCTGACCGCTATCAAAATGATGATGCCGAACAAACTCGCGCTGCGCAGTCGAAGGGAAAGCGGCAGCCGAGCGATGAAGGAATTCACGAGTATCAGGATCGAAACCACGATCAGCAATCTGGCAAAGCCTGTATGGCTGGCCCATTGGGCCGAATCCCAAAACAGGGCGAGACCGGCAAGAAACACCTGGATCAAAATGCAAATCGCAAATATCCTTACCATACCCTTAAACACTAACCGCGCTCTAACCACGAGCGGCGAAAGATTGGTTATTTCCACCACGCGATCTGGGGCTTCAGGGTCGTTGCGGTTTACGGATAGGTTGCTCATCTTTGTATCCTCGCTTTCGTTAAAATAAGATTTCACCGTCAGTTTAAACCGTAAATGTCGAGAACTTATGCAGATCTTCCTCTTTTTGCGTGGATTCCTACAAGAACATGTTCGATAACGGTATAATTTGCGGTAAGTGTTGCGTTGAGACACTGGAAAGCAGACTAAACAGAAAGATGGGATTGGAATGGAGCCGAAATTGCTGCTTGTCGAGGACGAACCGGGCATGCTCGAGGAGATGTACACCTATCTGCAACGTGAGGGGTTTCGGGTATTGACCGCCCGTACCGGGAAGGAAGCGCTCACGATTGCCCGGTCTGAGCGGCCTGATCTCGTCGTGCTGGATTGGATGCTCCCCGAGAAAAGCGGCATCGACGTATGCCGTGAATTAAGGCAAACATCGCAATGCGGCATTATCATGGTCACAGCACGATCGGATGAATCGGATAAAATCGTCGGTTTGGAAATCGGGGCCGACGATTATTTGACGAAGCCGTTCAGCTTGCGCGAGCTCACTTCGCGCATCCGAGCTTTACTTCGCCGCTTGCGAGGTCCTGAAGACAGGTCGATGCTGTTGGAAAGAGACAACCTGATCATTTCCGAGGCCAAATGTCAGGTATTCAAGGACGGCCAGGAGATCCAATTGACACCGACGGAATTCAAAATTTTGTACACGCTGGCTGCGCGTCCCGGAATGGTTTTCAGCCGCCTGCAATTATTGAGAGCCGCATTAGAGGACGAATATATGGGGTACGAAAGAACGATGGATTCCCATATCCGGAATCTTCGCCGCAAGCTGGGAGACGATCCTGCGAATCCTCGTTATATTCAAACGGTATACGGTTTCGGTTACCGATTCGGTGAACGTTCATGAAGATGACGGTCCGCATGAAATTATTTGCCTGTATGGGGCTGCTTGTGGGCATTGTAAGTCTCACTTTCGCGCTTACAACACAAATCTACTCAAGCAGCTTGATCGATCAATTCGAAAGAGAACGAATCGATGCCCACTACTTGAGCGCCACACCCGAAGAGCAAATCGAAATCTTTAAATCTTATTTCCTAGACAACATGCAGCTAAAAGCCCTGCTTAATGTCACACACGGCGTGCGCTTGTTCTTTTTTGTGGCGATCGGGATGATCTTCAGTTATTGGCTATCGGGGGTGCTGACCCTTCCGCTCAAAAAGCTTATTGCCGCAATAGAGCGCGTGTCGCAGGGCGAGCTGAACGTCCAAGTACCTGTAAACTCCAAAGACGAGTATGGGAAAGTCGCTCAAACCTTCAACGATATGACGCTGCGCCTTCGGGAAGCGGAGGATGCCCGCAGACGATTGGTAGCTGACGTTGCTCATGAGCTTCGAACTCCGCTGTCTATCATGCAGCTAAAATTGGAAAATGCTCAACAGACCGGTCAACATGTCCCTCCGGAAATGCTGCTTAGACTCCATGACGAAGTGATCCGCTTAGGCCTGCTCGTGGAGGATCTACATGTTTTGTCGTTGGCTGAGGCGGGCCGGTTGGCATTGGACTGCAAACCGCTCGATCTGTCGGCCCGACTGGAACAAATTGTTGACGATGTGAAAATGGAGGCGGAGGAGAGCGGACTGGAAATACGCTTCTCTTCGAACACGAGGCCGGTCACGGTTATGGCCGACGCGAGACGGCTCACGCAGGTATTCATCAATTTGTTGACGAATGCCATCCGCTACACGCCGGAAGGCGGACAGATTTCGGTTGATCTTGAAGACAAGGTCCTGGATCGGAATGCCTTCTATACATGTGTCTCCGTGAAAGACACCGGCATCGGTATTCCACCCGAAGAGCTGGTCCACCTGTTCGATCGGTTTTATCGCGTGGAAAAGGCCCGATCGCGGCATACAGGCGGAGCGGGGCTCGGATTAGCGATCGCTCATCATTTTGTGAGGGCCCACGGCGGGTTTATCCGCGTCGTGAGTGAGCCTGGTCAAGGTACGACATTTAGCGTTTATTTGCCAGTACTAAGGGAATGACGACCCAGAATCACAGACGACAGTTCGATTTGAAGACTGTTAAAAAGCCGTTACGAAAAGGAGCCGTTTCGGTATGATCCTACACACCTGCAAACCGTCTAGACAATTATCCGCATTTGTGGATTATTTTTGGTACATGGAAAGCCAAAATACGGCATGTCAAAATGAGCTGTCCATACCGGACGGTTCCGTTGATCTCATTATTGATTTAGCTGCGGATAAAGTCCTCATGGCAACTGCATCGAACGAGACATTGCGGCTCAACAATGTATTGGTCTGCGGGCCTCATTCGAGTCATTTCGTGATCTGCAATTCGCTTGAAACGAGAGTGATTGGAATCCATTTTAAACCTGGCGGCGCCCATCCGTTTCTCGGTTACCCACTGAATGAATTCCATAATGTCATCCAATCGATGGATGCGATTTGGGGGCATTTAGCCGGAGATCTGCGTGAGGAACTGATCGATTTGCCCACTGTCGAGCAAATGTTTCGTGTGCTTAACGACCGATTGCTGCACTTGGCGGTTAAGCCGCTTGATATCCATCCGGCGGTTCAGTATGCGATCGAGCACTTCGGTAGGAAAAGTGCCCGGACGGATCACGTTCGACACATTGTTGACCAAATCGGCATCAGTCACAGAAGATTTATCGAACTATTCCAGAGGGAAACCGGCTATACCCCAAAACGTTACAGCCGCATCCGACGATTTCAAAGGGTGCTATGGAAAATCAATGACCGACAAAACCTTTTAGATTGGTCAGATATCGGAGTCGATTGCGGGTATTACGATCAGTCTCACTTTATTAAGGATTTTCGCTCTTTTTCCGGGTTGAGCCCGACTGATTATGAGACGATTCCCGGGAGGCACTACAACCATGTTCGCTTATGACGAATGGGGTCAATTATTTACAATACGGTGTGTGAGGTTTGCTGTAAAATGAATCGAGGAACAAGCATATAACAAAACCGCAGCTTATCGCTGAATGCATTTCACACTTAAACGCGAGGAGGACATTAGGATGGGAAACGAGTGGACGCCTGAAAATTATGCTTCCGTTGTTCCGACACTGCGTGCGGAGCACGCCGATCGATTGTTGGATTTTTTGCAAGCCGTTTTCGATGCGGAAGTGCTTCACCGCACGACGGATGAAAAGGGGAAGGTTACGCATGCAGAGGTGCGTATCGGACATGGGATCGTGGAAGTATCGGATGCTAATGAGATGTGGCCGGCCAATGAAACATCCCTGCATGTTTTTGTTCGCAACACGGATGAGTGCTACAGGCGAGCGTTGGAGGCAGGAGCCGTTTCTCTGTATGAACCGGCAGACATGCCGTATGGAGAAAGAAACGGCGGTATCAAAGATGCATTCGGAAACAGCTGGTTTATTGCAACGTTTCAAAGAGGTGAAGGGCGCGGTTATTACGATTGACGTTCATCCAACTTCTTGGAGTCCAAGGAACTCGCAAGATGCCTACGGCGGCATAGGCCAAGTCCGACCGACTGCGGCGGAGGATGCGAAGTCCTCCCCACCTCGGTCCCAAAAAGAGTCCGAAATCTGCCTACTTATTGAACTAACGTTGCTTATTGATCCTGTTTTTGCTGCAATACATGAGCTCGTTCATGTATTAGCTCAAGACACCATCTAACAAAACAAGCTATAACTATATAGATGGGGAAAGAGTAAAAATATTTCCAATTATCCAAATCATAAATCCCTATCCAGGAAAAGATTGGTTCAGCAATGAAAGCAATCAAGAAAGCCATGATTACATTTGCAACAAAGAAGGATTTCCAACTTCTAAAATATTGATAAACCAACATGTGGAAAACAGGCAATACTGAAAAATCAACTGGATTTAGTCGAGGAATGAACCTTATGAGTTGATAAGGGTAAGACCATAATCCCAGTTCACCACCAATATCATCAAGAATAACAATGATGATGGCTAATGTAATTCCGTATAGTAAGATCTCCCTCACTCTTGATTTATCCACGAGCTTCCACCAAATGATCCAGGGTACAACTAAAAGCGCTAATAAGAGCCACCATTGAAATGTGAAAAGGTCATGGTGACGGTGATATTGCGCTCTCATTTCAGTAAGTTTATGGTTTACATCCTTTATTTCTTCAAAGGAAGGATATTGGGCTGACATAAGAGATGCAACTCCTTTATTTCGCCGATCATTGTACCTTCGCCACTCCTAACGCAAGATGGCTCCAAAGGATACTCTCAATTAATTCAGCCTGAGAGTCCTCACAATCCACAATCAGAATGACTTCAGAATGTTTGCCCCTCAGAACTCTTCTCCTTTTCTTTACTGCCAGTTCAATAAACAGGCGAATAGCAAAACCAAGGACGAATCCGACAAAGCCACCGATCAGCCCCCAATAAATAGGCCCCCAAGCCAATCTAAATCCGATACTCGCTCCAATCACTGAGAATCCTGTGGCAACTGCAAAACCAATATCAATTAGACTGGTACCGTCTGAGCGATGTAAGGTATCCAAAATCTTATGGTTTTCTTGTCTGTTATCCAGCGGAACCGCAAATATGCTTTCACTGGGTATGCCTTTTTGGGTTAACGTGGCAATAGCCATTTCTAAAAACAAACTTGTTTCAAACGTTGAAAATACCTGCACGAGGATCACTCCACTTTTTGTCCTTTTTGGATTTGGAATCTCTTCGATTGATAATTCATGACTAAATACCGCCTTAAATCCTTTTCGAACAATTTGTTATTTTCAATGGTGTTCATGTAAGAATCAAATACAGAGAATCCATAATGCGAGGGCAGAAAAAGGAGCCATTCCGGGTTTAAAACAGAGGTAGCTTCTTTGACTTTACCTAAAAACAAGAGTAATACCGCTTCTTGAGCATGCGAATAATAAAAAAAGATTACGGTTGCAACAATGACAAATATGGCAGTTAAAATACGATGGATAAGGAGTTGCCCTAAACCTGGGACAAGAAACGACCAAAATAAGGAGTTTATTGGACTTCGGCGATCCAGGTAGTTAATCTCCAAAGCGCCCATAGCGAAAGTATTATAAAGGTGGTCCTCACGATCGGCTAGAATATAAACCTTGTTCAAATCGACGGTTGTTCGATAGCTGTCCCAAATGCCGAAAAGATAAACCGGAATATACATAAGAAGCCACCTTGTGTCTAGAACCTCTTTAGCCATATCGATATTCCCTTGAAAGGAATGAATCATGGAGGCATTTATATGTGCTTTGAGGTTAATACCAACTTCCCAAATGAATAAGGCATACCCCCTAACATACTTCGATAAGAGCATGTGCCCGAATCCAGGGAACGCCGCGGACCACCAAGCAATAATATAAGGATTTCTAAGATGTACTTGAGTTGTGCCCAGGATACTAACATGCGCTTTATATCTTCTTGCCGTATTGTCATTTGAATAGTTATTCATTCAACCACCATCACTATATAGTTACCGCTTACAGCATATATTTCCATGGCCAAGCGATATTTATTCACAATTTATCCTGCCCGGTCGCCCCCCCGTGCCTTGTCGGGCACCACAGAGAATGAAAATTAGGGCTATCCGCATCCCTGGTACTTCCTCAAGTTCCATCCTCATTTCCCATCCAAACATTCGAAATGGAAAGTGCGCTTGACATCGCTTGCGTTGCACGATATACTCCTTTCACGGAAAGCTAACTTTCCATAAGGAGAGTGAACACATGAACAACCGTTTGGAAGAAATCCGCAAGCAACGCGGAATTAAGCAAGAAGAATTAGCGACGGCTCTTGAAGTCTCCAGGCAAACTATCGGTTCGCTGGAGAACGGACGTTATAACCCATCGATCCTTTTAGCGTTCAAGATTGCTCGCTTTTTCGGTATGAGTATCGAAGAAATCTTTATTTATGAGGAGGATGAAAATGTATGAAAAAAACGATTTCGTCTTATTTTCTTACCGTTGTAGGCTTAGGACTGCTGGCAGGTGGTCTGTACTTCATCAAAACAATTGATGATCCACAAGGTATGCTGCGAGCGTTGCCTTATATCTGTGTAGGGCTTGGCTGTGGTATATTCGGTCACGGTATGGGAGAAATAATCGTTCGAAGCGCTATGAAGAATAATCCCGCCGCAGCAAAGCAGCTAGAGATTGACCAGAATGATGAACGTAATTTGGCAATCGCTAATCGGGGAAAAGCGAAAGCATATGACATGATGGTTTTTGTGTTTGGAGCCTTAATATTAGCACTTGCC
>NZ_JBJGED010000031.1:0-94127 GCF_045062745.1 Paenibacillus sp. HJGM_3 | reverse complement strand
TCTCCAGCATCACCACGCGCCGGTCTTCCTCGGTGCGTCCCCGGGTCGCGTACCCGTAACCGGCCAGCTTGTCGGACAATCCGGTCACCGCCCCCGCCGTAATGCCGATCGCCTCGGCCAGGCTCGATACTTTTTGGGGCCCTTCCTGAGCCAATTTCTCGAGAATGTACGCATGCGAGCCCGTGATCGGCTGAGCGCTCTCTTTGTTCCATTCCAGGGACAGCTTCCGGGTTAATTGCCGATATAAGATTTCAAATTCAGTATATTCATGCGGCTCCAACAAAAAGCGCTCATCTCCTTTACCCGCCAAATAATTCAATGGTCCAATCATTTAGTTTCTAAACTATTAGAGATTATACGCATCCCCCTTTTCATTATCAACAAAATTTTGGGTTGTTATAAGAAAGCTTCTGATCGAAGCCTTTCGAGGATGTACATTCGTGCTTTAGCGGTAGCTTTTCTTGCAACACCAGAATTCTTGAGCTTACGCTCAAAACTTATGAATTCTGGTGTTATAATCCAAAAAACCTCTGGAGCAAAATACACTCCAGAGGTCCTTGGTCGTGGCGTTCGGTTTGCCGATTCGGGAGGGCAGACGGAGAAGTTCAAACAGCCGGGTAGAGCTAAGTCCGGCCATTGGGCAGACGAGCTCGAAGCCCAGCTCGCGCAGCTGCTGTTGGAGCCGCGAGCAGGGCGGCGTCGCTGCGCACTTAGCGTAGGACGCGGCAACCCTCACTCCGCTCTTGCTGCCGGATTGGCAAATACATGGCGGAAAGCTTCCAAATACCCCATCCCATACTCCGTGTCCGGCTCCAAATAACTGCCCTCGGTCCATTCGTTCCAAGCATTGACGGTGAATCGTTTAGGCCGGTTCGGACTCTGGTCCAGAAAAGCTTTGACGGCTTGAAGCGACTTCTCCAGCTGGTCCGGCGTATTGCCTTGAAGAATAGAGGTAAAAGGGTAACCGAGCAAATCGTAAGCGTCCGATTGAATGGTCCGTGGACTAGGGTCCCATCCCATCGTTACATTCGGATAGTAAGGCAGCTTATATCGGGCCGAAAACGTCTCGAAGTCCGCTACGTTCGCTTCCCTGTATTCCGTATAGTCGGTAACCGGGAATTTAGGCATTCCTTGATGATGAACCCATACGTAGGAGGTGATGCTGTCAAAGCCCAATTGATCGAGAAGCTCGTTCACATCCGTAATCTTCTCTTCCCCCGGCAAAATGGCTTGGCCCCATACAACGGCGTTCAAATGAAGCTCGCCAAGTCCGGCGGCGCGCACCCGTTGTCTGAACTGATCCAGCGCTGTCCGCGTCGCCTCTACGCTGCCGAAGCTTTTCACAAGGCTCATCAGTTCATAGACGGAAAAATACAAGCCACCGTCTACCCGCCAATAGGAAGGGTGGCAAAAATAAGTGCGAATCATATGCTCCGTGGCCTCCAAGAAGACTGCGGGCGTGACTTGTCCTTTCGCCAAAACGTTATTAGGCCGGCTGCGCTGGGCGGGATGGATGTCCATCCAATCGTGGTTGGCCCACATTAAAGAAAACTTGAGCCGACTATTGTTCTTCGCCCTCAAGAACCCATCTTCCAGCGCACGCTGCAAATAAGGGCCGTCCGTATACCAATACCAGTCGAAAATAAATGCCGTAATCCCATGGTCCGCAGCGGCATCGATTTTACGGGCCATCACTTCCGGGTCGGCTTCGTCCTCATACCCCCACAGCGGCACTTTCGGCTGCCGATGGCCTTCAAAACGCGGGGTCGCGGCCTTCGTCAACTCCCATTCCGTCCACCCTTTGCCGTGCCAACGTTCATTTCGGGCATCGAGATGATAGTTCGGAAAATAATAAGCTGCGATTTCATAAGGATGCGTCAATGCGATCCCTCCTTTTCATTCAGTTTAACAAGGGAACGAAAGACTTCTTTCTAAAATTTTTAGGCAATGTTCGAATATATTTGGCGCTCTGAAACGCGCAGTAAAAAAGCCGGACGCACTTTCGCGTCCAGCTTCTCTTAAATCCTGTTATTCCACAGGCTTCACAGGCGCCGCCGGCGTGGCCGGCACGGCAGGGACAGCCTGGATCGGCGCCGCTGCAGCGCCCGTACCGCCGCTTATTTTGCCGGTAAGCCCTTGGATCAGCTTCTCCACATCGAGCCCCGAGACGCTCTTCAGCATCTCCGGCGCCGTCGCCATCAGCTGCGTCACGTAGTTGCTGACGCGCGCCGCGCCTTCGCCGTGGCCGGTGTCCACGACAGTCAGCTTGTCGATCGCCCCGATCGGCTCGGCGATCTTGCCCGCCAGCTCCGGCAGCATCTTCACGACGATGTCGAGCACCGCCGCCTGGCCGAACTTCTCGAACGCCTGCGCGAGCTTCTCCTTCGCCTCCGCTTCGGCGAGACCGACCAGGCGGATGACCTCCGCTTCCGCCGTCCCCTTCGCCCGCTCGGCGTCCGCCACCGCGAGACCCTCGAGCCGCTTCTGCTCGGCGTTCGCCTTCGCTTCCGCCTCGATCTTGTACTGCATCGCGTCCGCCTCGCGCAGGCGGCGCGCCTTGTCGGCCTCGGCGGCCTGCTCCACCGCATAGCGGTCGGCGTCCGCCTTCTTCTTCACTTCCGCGTCATACTGCTTCTCGCGGCGCAGAATTTCCTTCGTCTCGAGGTCGATCTCCCGCTCTTTGCGGACGATCTCGACCTTCATCTGCTCCTCGACGACGCTTTGCTTCGAACGGGCTTCCTGAATATGGTAGGCCTGATCCGCTTCCGCTTTGGCCATGTCCTGGTCCTTCTTGAAGGAAGCGACCTTCAATTCCTTCTCTCGGTTCGCCTCGGCGATGTTCGTGTCGCGCAGCAGCTCCGCCTTCTGCCCCTCTTCCTCGGCGCGGGCTTTCTGAATCCGCGCGTCCCGGATCGCTTCGGCCTGGGCGATCTCGGCGTCCCGCTTCACGGCGGCGATCCGCGGCTTCCCGAGCGCGTCGAGGTAGCCTTGCTTGTCGCGCACGTCCTTGATCGTGAAGGAGACGATCTGCAGCCCCATCTTCTTCAAGTCCTTGGCCGCAACACCCTGGACCTCCTGGGCGAACTTGTCGCGGTTCCGGTACACTTCCTCCACCGTCATCGAGCCGAGAATGGCGCGCAGATGCCCCTCGAGCACTTCCTGCGCCTCGCTCTTCAGCGCCTCGGCCGGCTTGCCCATGTACTGCTCGGCCGCAGTGGCCACGTCCTCGACCGAACCGCCGATTTTGATAATCGCAACTCCGTCGGCCATAACCGGAACGCCTTGTTCCGTATACACCTCCGGCGTCGAGACGTCGAGCTTATGCGACAGCAGGGATAAGAACTCCGCCCGTTGGAAGATCGGCAAGATGAAGGCGCCGCCTCCCCGGACGATTTTGATCTTCCGACCCGATTCATCGACCATCACATTTTTGCTCCCCAGGAAGGAACCGGTCACGATCATCGCCGCATCCGGGCTGACTGTCTTGTAGCGGGCCCAGAAAGCGAGCCCCAAGACGATAATAACGCCAACCACGATAGAAGGAATGACTAAATATTCAGGCATTCGAAACATTGCTCCTCTCTCTTTGTCTAATCTGATGTTTCTCCGTACCCCATCCCGAGCCTAGTCCAACCTCGATACAAACAGCGTATCCTCGCGGACTTCCACGACAACCACGCGTGAACCGGAAGCGATCGCTTCGCCGTCGAAGCTGGCGGCGATCTGATTCGTATTGGCGGCTCCCATGCGGACCAGCACCTCGCCGTAGCCACGCGACGGAATCGGCACTAGCACCTCTCCGATCTTACCGGACATATCCCGGATGGAGAACCCTGTGGAGTTCTCGCTGTTCAGCATCGGCCTGACGTAGAAGACGTACACCAAGAGACCGAACAGCACGGCCCCAATCACAGCAATCGCGATGTCCAGCACGGCCGCGAGCGCCGCGTAATGCTCCAGCAGCAGTCCGGCTCCGCCGAATACGGTGATCATCGTGACCAGCACCATCGGCTGCAAAAACCGCAACGCGTCCACAGACATAAAGTCCAGTGCCCCGTGCAAAGCCGAGCTGATCAGATCGCCGAACACGACGGTGACGATCGCGAACAGAATTCCGCCGCTCAAACACGCCCAGTAAATCGGCTCCATAGCCCCTCCTCCGTCTGTCCAGATGTTGACATCGCTGCCTAATGTTATATACGCGAAATGTTGACGTTAAGTTTCGTGGTATAATACTCCTATTGGAACCGAGGGAGGGACCCAGCCATGACGTTTACAGTCCGGTGCTACACCGCCGACGATTATGACAGTTTGCTTCTGATCCAGCGGGAAGCGTTCCCGCCGCCTTTTCCCGAAGACCTCTGGTGGTCGCGGGAGCAAATTATCTCACATGTGGAAACGTATCCGGAAGGAGCGATGATCGCGTTATGCGACGGGGAACCGGCAGGCTCGGCCACATCGCTGCTCGTTACATACACAGGAAAGCCCCATACATGGGAAGAAGTGTCCGATCGGGGATTCATCCGGGGGAGCCACGAGCCGAACGGCGACAGCTTGTACGGCATTGACTTGTGCGTAAGGCCGAGCTTCCGGGGAAGAGGCATTGCGCAAGCGCTTTACGAAGCGCGCAAGCAGTTGGTCGTTCGTTCCGGCCTGGTCCGGTTCATGGCGGGATGCCGAATCCCGGGATATGGCGCCATCGCCGATCAGATGGACGCCGAGGAATATGTGAGGCAAGTCGCCTCGGGGACGCGGCGCGACCTCGTGCTGAGCTTCATGCTCAAGCAGGGCATGCGCCCGCTGCAAGTGCTGGACGGCTACTTGGACGATGAAGAATCGAACCACAAAGCGGTCCTCGTAGAGTGGCCCAACCCCCACCTTGATACATAACGAAGGAGGTCAATGAACCAGATGTCAGTTATTCCATCAATCGCAACAGGCAGCACAGTCGCTGTCGTGCAATATGCCATAGGGCCGCTGAAGAGCGAGCGCGCCTATTGGAGCCGCATTCGCCGCTATATCGACCGCGCCGTCCGTCAGCACGTCAAGCTCGTCGTATTCCCGGAATACCTCACCGGGCATTTGCTCGCCCTGCATCCGACAGTCTCGAACGCAGAAGCCTGTGAAATTTTGCACGGCTATACGGACGCCTACATGGAGCATTTCTCCGCCTGGAGCCGGGAGACCGGGCTGCTGCTCCTGGCCGGGACGCACATTCACCGCGAGGGAGCACCGGCGGGACGTTATTACAACGAAGCGTTCCTGTTCTTCCCCGACGGGCGCATCGAACGGCATAAGAAAGTGCATCTCACTCCTGAGGAGCAGCGCGCCTGGCCGCTCGACCCAGGGGACCGGTTCGATGTTTTCGAGACACCGCTCGGGAAGATCGGCATCCAAATCTGTTACGACATCGAGTTCCCGGAAGGGACGCGGCTGCAGGCGGATCGGGGCGCCGAGCTCATCTTGTGCCCTTCCTACACCGACGCGGCGGCCGGCTACTACCGGGTCCGGAACTGCAGCCAAGCCCGCGCCGTCGAGAATCAGCTCTATGTCGCGCTGAGCGGCATCGTCGGCAGCATGCCGGACGTCGCCCAAGTCGATGCCGGCTACTGCCAAGCCGGCGTGTTCGCACCATGCGACCGACCGTTCCCGCCGGACGGCATTCTCGCGCTGGGCGCGGTGAACCGAAGCGCCGTCGCATTGGCGCCGGCCGACCTCGAGCAGCTGCGGCTGAACCGCACCGAGGGCGGCGTCGCGCCGTTCTACGACCGCCGGCCGGACGTATACACCGCCGCAGCGAAGCGCTAAGTGCGCTTGCGCTGCATGTAGTACGCCATTAGGTGCTGGGCGAGCACCTTCAACACCGCGAGTATCGGGACCGCCAGGATCATCCCCACGATGCCGGACAGCTCCCCTCCGACGAGCAGCGCAAGGATGATCGTCATCGGATGCAGATGCGTCGTCCGTCCGACGACCTGCGGCGAGATGACGTTGCCTTCGAGAATTTGGACGAGCAGATTGATGACCGCTACCAGCAGCACCATTTTGATCGAGATCGTCGTTGCCATAATCAGCGCCGGAGCGGCCCCGAAGAACGGGCCCATGTACGGAATAATGTTGAACAGCGCCACGATGCTGGCGAGCAGCAGCGGATAGGGCATCCCGATCGCCCAATACCCGATGTAGGCCAGAATACCAACAAGAACGCAGACGATGAACTGGCCCCGCACATAGTTGCCGAGCGCCGTATCGATGTCCTTCACCAGCTTGATTACGCTCATGCGCCGCCCTTTCGGAACAAATGTGAGTACCGTTTTCTCGATCAGTTGAAAATCCTTCAGCATATAGAACGCCAGGAAAGGGACGATAAAAGCGATGAGCAGCATATTGATCGTCGTCCCAATCCCGTTCGCCATATTCGTGATCGCGGCCGAGAAGTTGTCCTCCAGCTTAACGAGCGCCTTCTCGAGCCCGGTACGCACGCTCTCCGGGATAAGCCGATTGTCGTTCAAGCCGTCGTACAGCCCTTGTGCGCGCATAGTCAGCTCCGGCATATGCTCATTCATTTCCTTTAGCTGCTCCATGAACATGGGGATCAGATTCATCAGGATGACGATAACGCAGGTGACGAACACGGCATAGATGAGCAGCACCGCCATTGTACGCGGCACCTTGCGATGATTGAGCATGTTCACAATCGGATTCAGCACGTACGAGATGATGACCGCAATGAGAAAGGGCGCGAGCACCGCCTTAAGAAACCCATAGGTCGTCGCCACCATGGGCTTGATCTGCTGCAGCATGAACAGAATGAGCAAGCCGAGCAGCACATACACAAGCCCGGCGAACAACCTGCTCTTCGTAAATTTATCCATGGCACCGCCTCCCTCCCCCTACAGTATATGTACAACCCCGGCTCGTTCATTCAACGGGCTGGCGGTCCCATCGCAAAAATCGGACAAAAAAAAGGGCCCGGCCTTAAGGGCCGGGCAAGAGCTGAAGTAGTCCTGGGGTATGGTCGGACAGCTTCACGATAGGGAGTCCCGGCGCTAACCGGGATGGGTGGGGGAGCAGATGGATGGACCTAAGTCATCCACACGCTCCACTCGAACGGCGCATAGCTTGCACTCCGGCATGCCGCTCATCGGAATGAGCATGTTGACGGATCTCGGTCGTCGTTCCAGTGGAACGGGACAAACACGGTTGTCTGATGGATCGACTCGTTTCGGTAGGCCTTCCGTTCCTCAATGTTAGAAATCATGACAAATTGTGTTGATGACGATTGCTCGAACGGACCGTCGAATGAGTTCCGTTAAACCAAGTATACGAAAAAACTGATCGTACGTCAACTAATATAACACACAAAACCTTTGTAAGGTCATTTCTGTCATAAAATCGACAAATCTGATGATTTTATGTTATATTTATTAACATAACCAAGTTAAGCGCTGGCATCCACGGGAGAGAAGGAACAGGAGCATGTTAGACTTGATCCAAGAAGCCGGGAGAGGAAAACGAGGCAACAAACCTTTGACCTATGAGGAAGCGAGCCGCGCTGCCGACAGCATTCTGGACGGACACGCAACCCCTGCCCAGACCGCTGCCTTCCTGACGGCCCAATCCATTAAACCGGAGTCGGCGCCTCAACAGGCCGCTTTCATCGACGCACTGAGGCGCCGAGCGTTCAAGCACCCGATCGGAGGCAGCATCGACTTCGCCGGTACGTCTTATGGAAGGAGCCGCGCGTTCCTGGCCGCCCTTCCCTCCGCCTTCGTCCTGAACGCCTGCCGGTTGCCCGTGACGCTGCACGGCGGAGCGTCGTTACAGGGCGTCCAGGGCAAACCGCGCAGTACACTGACCGACATCTTCGGCATCTGGGGAATTGACGTGGATTCGATTCCGCGCGAGGCCTGGATCGCAGGCGCGCAGGAGAGCGGACTGCTGTTCGTGCAGGCGGAGCAATGGTGCCCGCCCTTGAGCACGCTTCGGGCGCTGCGGCAGGAAATCGGCATCCGGACCGTGTTCGATACGGCCGAACGGCTGCTCCGCCCGGCCGACTCCGTCTGCATGGCCTATGGCGTAGCCTCGGCCGGCGGTTTCGACAAGGCGGCCGAGCTGCTGCAATCGGTCGGCGTGCAGCGGGCGCTTCTGGCCGTAGCCGCGGATGGCGCAGATGACGTGCCGACAGACCGTCGCACCCGAATTTACATGATGCACGACGGCGTCATGGACCTGCACGTCATCGATCCGCACACGTTCGGGCTTCACGGGCCGCTGCCCGAGTCGACGTGGACCGCCGAGCTGCAAGCCCATACCGTGCTCGACGTCCTGCAAGGCCGCGCCGCCGGGCAGCTCCGCAACGCCGTCATCTTGAACAGCGCCCTGAGGCTCTGGGTCGCGGAGCGGACGGTGTCGATCGAGGAAGGGATCGACTACGCCAAGTACGCGCTGGATCAAGGCATCGCGTGGAAATATTACTTGAAGTGGCGCGACGGCATCGGCGCCCCGCTGTAATAGAAAACAACCCCAGGTTCGTCAGACAGAACCTACGGGGTTGTATCGCTCAACGATTATATAATTCGAGATAAAATCTTCCGGCTGTTCGCGTCCAGCGCCTCGATGCTGAAAATCTCGCAGCGGTTGCCGTCGATATCGGACAGCAGCAGCCGGTCGCTGCCGATCGCCTGAATGTGCTCGTGCAGGTTGCGCATCGACATCTTGATCGGGCCGAGCGTCGTCTGCAGATCCCACACCCACATCCCCGGATATTGCTTGATGCGAACTATACTCGTGACCGAGGGGACGAGGTAACGGAGCTTCAGCTCCTTCCTCGCCTCCGCCTGGCTCTCCGGATCGAGATCGGACAGCCGCTCGAGCACGCCGATCTCCTCGCCTTTGCCGCTTCGGACCGACAAGTACTGCTCATGCCGGGACAGCGGGTACGTCCGGTACAGCAGCACTTCCGGATGCCGCTCTTCTTTGTATTCCAGCGTCAGAACGCCGCCGTCGCTTCTACGGAAGCGTAGGTCCGCCGGCTCCAGCAGCCGAATCTCGTAGGACGTTTCCGCCGGTGATACCGGTTGCGTCGATTCCATCAGCTCTGCACCCCTCTGATCTTCGATATTTCCTTCTGCGCCTCTACCAGCTTATAGTAAACGCCTTTCAGCTCCAGCAGCTCTTCATGCGTCCCGGTCTCGGCGATGCTTCCCTTGTCGAGCACGACGAGCCGGTCCGCTTCCCGCAGCGTCGACAGCCGGTGGGCGATCGCGAATGTCGTCCGCCCTTTCACGAGCCGGGCGATCGCCTCCTGGATTTGCCGCTCCGTCTCAGTGTCGACCGATGCGGTCGCTTCGTCGAGGATGAGGATGCGCGGGTCATGTACGATGGCGCGGGCAATCGCGATCCGCTGCTTCTCTCCGCCGGACAGCCGATGGCCGCGCTCTCCCACCTTCGTGTCGTAGCCGTCCGGCATCCGCACGATGAAATCGTGGGCGTTCGCGATCTTCGCAGCCCGCATAATGTCGAGCGGCGAAGCGTCAGGCTTCGAATACGCGATGTTCTCGGCGACCGTCCCGTCGAACAGGAACGTCTCCTGCAGCACGACTCCGATCTGACGGCGCAAATCTTCCTGGTCAATGTGGCGCAGGTCGATGCCGTCCATCGTGATCGAGCCTTGATCAGGATCGTAGAACCGGCAGATCATATTGATCAGCGTCGACTTGCCGGCGCCGGAATGGCCGACCAAGCCGATCATTTCGCCCGGCTCGACGGTAAGGCTGACGTTCTTCAGCACCGGGTGATGCTTCTCGTACCCGTATGTAACCTTGGACAGCTCGACCCGGCCTTGCACCCGCGGGATCGAGACCGCATCCTTGGCCGTCGGTACTTCGGAAGGCGTATCCATAATCTCGAACACCCGATCGGCGGCGGACAGCGCCCGGCTCGTCCAGTTCATCGCCTGGCTAAACCATTGCAGCGGCCCGAAGAACATGCCCAGGTAAGCGATGAACGCCATGAGCGTCCCTAGCGACATCTGGTCGTCGATGACGTCCCATCCTCCGAAATACCAGACGAGCAGCGCACCTGAAGTCGTGATGAGCGAGAACACGGGGAAGACGCCCTGCCAAATCCCCTCCATCCGGATCGTCTGGTGCACAAGCGACTGATTAGCAGTACCATACCTGTCTTTCTCTGCGTATTCTTGCCCGAATGCCTTCACGACCCGGATGCCTTGCAGCGCATCGCCGACCAGCATATTGATCCGGTTCACCGCCCGCCATTGCCGGTACCAGAGGTTGCGGATCGTCGGCCAGATCGTGAGCGAGGCGATGACGATGAGCGGCGTCGGCAAGAGCGCAAGCAGCGTCATCTTCCAGCTCAAGCTCAGCATCATAGTGACGATTGAGACGAGCATGAGCACTTGCCCGGAGATCCAGACGACCCCGTCGGTCAAAAACTGGCGCATCGCCTCCGAGTCGCTGTTGATCCGGCCGATAAATTGCGACGTCTGCCGGCGGTCGAAAAAGCTGAGCGATAAGTTCATCAGAGACTGGTACGTATCCTTGCGGATATCGCCCATAATTTTGCTGCCGACCCACACCCCGATATAGCCTCGCAGCGTCTGCATCAAACTCAGCATGAGCCGCGTGCCGGCCAGACCGATCACGAGCCACAGCAGCGTATGGCCGATCGTTTTGGGCTGCAGCACGTCATCCACGATAACCTTGGTCAAATAGGGGGGAATGAGCTCCATCACAGTCGCCACCATCAGCATGAGCGCCGCCGATATCATGTGCACCTTGTACGGCTTCGCGTAGGCGAGCAGCCGGGACACGACCTTCCCCTTATCCATACACGTCGGACACAGGTTCGTTCCGTCCGGGATGCGGCTCTGGCATGTGGGGCATACCTTAAGCGTATCCTTGGAGGAAGGCATCGGGAGCTCTTCCTGCTTGATAACCGCTTGAATCAGCTTCGCGGCGAAGCCCATTCGGCCGTTCAGTGCCGATGTATAGCGGGCGACGACGATCGGACCCTCCTCCGAATCGACGATCAGAGCGCCCCCGCCGATCGAGGATACCAGTCGCGCTTCCTTCAATACGGCCATTTGCAGCACCCTTACGGCCGAATCCCCTTCGACCAAGATTTCGACCCGATCCCGGTACACCGTCACCTGCCCTTCAACCGGCGCCCCGTCCGCCCCGATATCGAATCGAACGTTCAATAGCGGCTCTGGCTCTGTAGCCTCGAGCGACTCCGGTCCGCGCCTAACCTGCGGCTCCATAATACTCATAGCACCACTCCCACCCCAAAATCGAACAATTGTTCGTTTGGCTGATATTTCCTTATTGTAACGTAAGGTGGGAGAAACAGGAATACGTTTTTCACGAAAAGTTGAAATAAAACTAAACTTTCCACCTAGAGAGATCGAACCGCACGATAGGCGCTCGATTACACTTTTTGCCTCTTATAAGCACGATCCCTTTCTCTCAGAAATGAGATGGTTAACCATGGACCCAAAACAAAAAAGCTCGAGCGGGATCCGCCCGAACTTCTGCCTGCCAAACTGCAACTATACAGCTATTCGCCGTTCATGTGTTTATGCCGTTCCCCGAGCGGGGTCAGTACGCCGTCCATGCTGAAGGTGTTTTTCTCCTGCCGATACTGGACGAGGCCGTCCTCACCTTTTTGCACCGCCCACCGATGAAGCGCTTCTCGCTCGCCGGAATATGAGAAGAACGGAATGCTGTAGCCGCACGAGGTCTTGACCTCGCTCACGTCAATCGCGATGATCTGGCGGGCGCCGGGAAGCGGGTCGAAGCGTTCCGCATACGACGCCCAGTCCGGATCCCCAGGCAGGATCACGCGTCCTGAGCCATACAGGCGCATAATGTTAGGGGCACCCTCGAATGCCACGAACATGATGGTGATACGGCCGTCTTCGGCGAGATGCGCGCTCGTCTCGTTCCCGCTCCCGGTCAAATCCATGTAGGCTACTTCCGTGGGAGACAAGATGCGGAACGTATCGTAGCCTTTGGGAGAAATGTTGATGTGACGGCCTTGCGCGGCGGTGCCGACGAAGAATAAATGCTGCTTCTCAATAAACGCGATATGCTCGGGTGTAAGCGATTCGAACCGTTTTCCCATAAGGGCTCACCTCTTGGCACTCATTATACCGTAAGCGGCCGGAAAGAAATATATAAATAATGTTCGATTTTTGATTTACAACGTAACAGTGTTATGTTATATTCGGTTTACGGAGGTGCCGTAACATGGATCCAACATTAATCTCCAAAAAAGAGCTGCTCGAAACATGCGGAATCTCATACGGCCAATTGTACCGCTGGAAACGGAAGCAGCTTATTCCGGAAGAATGGTTCATTCGCAAATCTACCTTTACCGGACAAGAAACGTTTTTCCCTCGGGAGCTCATCCTCGAGCGCATAGACAAAATCATCAACATGAAGGAGGATTTGTCCCTCGACCAGCTGGCCGATAAGCTGTCCCCGGACTTGTTCGGCCTGGAGATGCGCAAAAGCGAGCTTTTGGAACGTAACATTGTTTCGAAAATTGTGATGGATCGTTACACAGCAAACGAACCGAACGAAACAGTGTTCTCCTTCGATCTCATTTTGACGCTGTACACCGTAGACCAGTTGCTGCAAACCGGCGAGATGAGTTTGGATGAGGGCGCCATCCTCGTACAGACGATGCGAGACCACTTGGGCAAGTTCGAAGGCAAGCCATGCGATCTGTTGTTCATCCGCAAGATGGGCATGTCCTGGTTCGCCTTGATCACCGCCGCGTCCGACATCTACCTCGAGAGCGGGGCGAAGCTGATCGTGCGCTACCCGCTCGGAGAGCGCATGGAGCGATTAAAGGAAAAGCTGGCTTAACGCCGGCATAAGTCTGGAAAGGAGCATGACGAACATGAACAAGATGATCATCTCGGGCGAGCTGACCATCAACGGGATCGGGGGCGCGGCGGGCGGTCGCTACTCCCGCGTCGATATTAACGGCGTCGGCACGCTGAACGGCGATATCGAGGCCGATACCTTTCGGTCGAACGGCCATCTCAAAGCCCGCGGCTCGATCGTGGCGAACCGGCTGCAGAGTGACGGCACGATGCGGATCGACGGCTCGCTGCGTACCGAGCATGGCCGGGTGAACGGAACGGTGAAGGTGAAAGAGTCGGTTACCGGAGAGCTGCTCGAGATGCACGGCATCCTCACGATCGCGGACGATTGCGAGCTCGAGCATCTGAAGCTGCACGGCGTCTTCACGATCGGCGGCCTCTTGAATGCCGGACGGCTCGACCTGGACATTTTCGCGAGGTGTCAAGCGCGCGAGATCGGCGGGGAGATTATCCGCGTCCGCAAGACGAGCGGCGGGAAGTGGAAAAACTTATGGAAACGGCTTATCCCCGCGTTCGTACCCGAACTGCATGTGAGCGTAGTAGAAGGCGACGACATCGAGCTGGAAGCTACCACCGCCTCCATCGTGCGAGGCAAACGGATAATAATCGGCAAAGGTTGCTCCATCGGCAGGGTCGAATACAGCGAACAGCTGCAAGTGCTGCCGGGAGCGAAAGTCGGAGAGGAGATCAATATCAATGGCAACTCCAGCTTTGCATGATATGAAGCTAGTAGGCTCGACCTCGTCGGCCGGCGGCCAGTTCCGCAACATTAAGATTACGGGCGATTGCGCCATGTCGAGCGACGTCACGGCGGACTCCTTCCATCTCACCGGCGAGGTAGCCGTGCAAGGGCAGCTCAGCGTGCAATTATTGAAGATGACGGGACAATGCCGGGTAAGCGGCGCCATCCGGGCCGACCGCATCCAAGGCGTCGGCGAATTGAGCGCAGAGTCCATCCGAGGCGGTCAAGTCAAGCTGTCCGGGCATATCCGGACGGAGCACAGCTGCGAGGCGGAGACGCTTAAGCTTCTCGGTTGGATCGAGGTCGGCGAATTGATCAATGCGGAGTCGCTGACGCTCGATCTGCATGGGCGTTGCCGGGCTCAAGAAATTGGGGGCGGAACGATCATCGTGAAACGAAGCTCGCTGACGAAGATCAGCAATTTGTTCTCGATGAAAGAGCCCGGGACGCTGAAGGCCGAGCTCATCGAGGGGGATGTCGTGCATCTGGAGCATGTTACCGCCGATATCGTCCGGGGGGCCAGGGTCACACTCGGTCCGGGGTGCAAGATCGGACGGGTGGAATATCGCGAAGCGCTGGAGCGCCATCCGAAATCCGAAATCGGCACCGAAGTGCGCATTTAGTCTATCAGGGAGAGAGGAACCATACGATGACTATCGTTTCGAATAAAATCGGCATCGTCATTACCGGCCTGCTGCTCAGCATCTTGATGGGCGCCATGGACAATACGATCGTGGCGACCGCTATGGGGAATATTATCGGCGACTTGGGCGGCCTGGATAAATTCGTCTGGGTCACGTCCGCCTACATGGTCGCGGAGATGGCCGGCATGCCGATTTTCGGCAAACTGTCCGACATGTATGGGCGCAAACGATTTTTCATCTTCGGCATGATCGTCTTCATGCTCGGTTCCGTCCTGTGCGGCATGGCCACCACCATCACCCAGCTGGCCCTCTTCCGGGCAGTCCAGGGCATCGGCGGCGGTGCGCTCATTCCGGTCGCGTTTACGATTATGTTAGACGCCGTGCCGACCGAGATGCGGGGCAAGCTGGGCGGGTTGTTCGGCGCCGTCTTCGGCATGTCGAGCATTTTCGGACCTCTGCTCGGTGCCTACATCACGGATCATCTCGCCTGGAACTGGGTGTTCTATATCAATCTGCCGCTCGGCATCGTCGCATTCAGCTTGATCGCCTTCTTTTACAAGGAATCGCCCATGCATTCGAAGCAGCGAATCGATTGGCTGGGGGCAACCACCCTGGTCGGCGCCGTCATCTGCCTGATGTTCGCCCTGGAGCTTGGCGGCAAAACCTATGCCTGGGACTCAGCCGCCATTCTCAGCTTGTTCGGCGGATTCACCGTACTGGCGGTTGTGTTCCTCATCGCCGAGACGAAGGCCGAGGAGCCGATTATCTCGTTCGGCCTGTTCAAGCAGCAGCTGTACGCCACGAGCATCTTAAGCGCTTTGTTCAGCGGAGCGGCCTTCATCGTCGCATCCATCTATATCCCGATTTTCATTCAAGGCGTACTCGGCGGCACCGCCACCAACTCTGGACTCGTCCTGCTGCCCATGATGCTCGGCACGGTAGTCACGGCAACTACGGGCGGGTTCTTGATGACCAAAGTCTCGTACCGCGCGATCATGATTCCGAACTTCATCATTCTCGTTGTCGGCACGCTGCTCGTGACTACGCTCGGCCCGTCTTCATCGCGGCTGACCGTTACACTCTTCATGATTCTGATCGGGCTCGGCATCGGCGCTTCCTTCTCGGTACTCGGCAATGCGGCCATTCACGGGTTAAGCGCACGCCAACGCGGCTCGGCCAGCGCGACACTCAACTTCATCCGTTCGCTCGGCATGACGATCGGTATTACGGTGTTCGGCATCGTGCAAAGCCACAGCTTCGCGAACAAGCTGAAGAGCGCATTCCAGGGAGCGGACGGCAGCCAGGGACAGCTCCCGCCGGCATTCGGCTCCGGGGCTGACGCGCACACGCTGCTCGATCCGGCCGCCCGGGCGAACATTCCGCCTAATGTGCTGGAGCTCATCACGAACCATCTGTCGGGATCGATCACATACACGTTCGCCTGGGCGATTATCCCGGCCGCTCTTGCCCTTACCACCGCTCTTTTCATGGGAAGATCCCGCTTCGATCCGAAGGAGCAAGCTGCATTGGAAGCCGGTTCCGAGGTCCCCCCGGAGCGGACGCAAGAAAAGGCTCGTACGGCTACAGTATAACGTCTTCTGTTAGGCGCGTGGGGAGGGCAGGCAGAGGGGTTCCGACCGCTGTTGAAATCTTATGCTTTGATTTGGTAATTCTGCCTGCCCTCTTTTCCCTCACACAGACGCGGTAAGAACCGAATGCCTACAAACTTTTTATAAGCAAATACCCAGCCGCCGTGGCTGGGTATTTTTAATGTGTCAGCGCCCAATCGGGTCGAGATGAGACCGGATCGCCTCATGACCAAGGAAGCTCTCCGAGTCCAGCAGCAGTTGGGGCAGCAGCAGATCGATCTCGCCCAACAACGAATGCAGCGCCCGGTTAGCGAGTCCTTCCTCGAATTCCTCAAGCGGCTCGGGCAGCTCCTCCTCGTCCAGCACATAGCGCTCGCCGGCAGGCAGCAGCAGCACGTCCACGATCAAATCCTCGAACGAGACTTCCGTCTCCGTCAGCACCGTGTTCCGCACGATGTTGAAGTAAGCCCCGATGTACGTCCCGCCGGCATCGCGCCATACATACACGTTATACGGCCGGTCCGTCCAATAATACGCAATCGTGTAGCTCCCGTTCGGCAAGATCAGCTTACGATCCTCTGCCCCATAGGCGACGGAGAAGGACTTGGTGATCGGATAGAACAACACCGCCCGGTTGTCCTCGCGCTCCAGTAAGATACATTCATAATCGACGACGGATCCGTCGTACTTGATCTTGCGCTCCAGCATCGTGTTCACCTGCTTCATTCAGTGTCCATACCCCGATTATACGGGGGATTGAACGCCATCACCACCTTTACTCCTCCTCCAAGGATTCAGATTTATGCTTGACAACGAGGGAAATAGCGATTATTTTATTACATGTTAATGATATTGATAATCATTATCAATACAACTTGAACAAAAGGAGCCCTATTTTCATGAGAAAATTTCTGTTTTACCTTTCCTTAGCCGCCCTCTTCACTTTAAGCGCCTGCAGTTCCTCCTCCTCCTCGAATGGCGCCGGCAGTTCTACCCCTCCATCCCCTTCCGCGAACGGAACCAAGTCCGGCACGGTTACATATCAAGCGGAAACCGGTCCGGTCCAAGTACCCGCCAACCCTCAACGCGTCGTCGTTCTGTCCACATTCGCCGGGAACGTCATGTCGCTGGGAGTTCCTCTTGTCGGAGTCGACTCTTGGTCGAAAATGAACCCCCGCTTCGAAACCGGCCTCAAGAACGTGCAAGAGGTGTCGGACGAGAATCTGGAGAAAATCATCGAGCTGAATCCCGATCTCATCATCGGCCTCTCGACGATTAAGAATGTGGACAAGCTGAAGTCGATCGCCCCTACCGTCACTTTCACTTACGGCAAACTGGACTACTTGACCCAGCACCTGGAGATCGGTAAATTGCTCGGCAAAGAGAAGGAAGCCAAGGCTTGGATCGACGATTTCAAAAAACGGGCCGCGCAAGCGGGCAAGGACATTCAAGCGAAAATCGGCGAGAACGCCACCGTATCGGTGATTGAGAACTTCGACAAGCAGCTGTACGTGTTCGGCGATAACTGGGGCCGGGGAACCGAGATCCTGTATCAGGAAATGAAGCTGAAGATGCCGGCCAAAGTAAAGGAGATGGCGCTCAAAGACGGTTATTACGCCTTGTCCGCCGAGGTGCTGCCACAATTCGCCGGCGATTACCTCATCATCAGCAAGAACAAGGACGGCGACACTGCGTTCCAGCAAACCGAGACGTACAAGAACATTCCGGCTGTCAAAAACAATCGGGTGTTCGAAGCGAATGCGAAGGAGTTTTATTTCAACGATCCGCTCACCTTAGATCTCCAGCTGGACTTCTTCCTCAAGAGCTTCCTGGGTAAATAAGGCCATGACGACTGCAAATGCAAGCACCCCCCGAAAGGACCGCCGGCGTCGTTACCGGTGGGCTGCCGCGGCGGTCCTGCTCCTCGGCTCGTTCGCGGCGGCCATGGTGTTCGGCGCGGCCGACACGACGCTTCGGGATGTGTGGCGCGCGCTCGCTACCCGCGACACCGGAGAGACGCTGACGCTCATCCGCGAGATCCGGCTGCCCCGGGAGGTCGCGGCGGTGCTCGTCGGATCGGCCCTCGCCGTATCCGGCGCGGTCATGCAGGGCATGACGCGCAATCCGCTCGCCGATCCGGGACTTCTCGGCCTGACGGCCGGAGCGAACGCGGCGCTTGCCGCCACGATTGCATTCCTGCCCTCAGCCTCTTACTTCGCGATGATAATCGCTTGTTTCCTCGGAGCCGTAGTCGGTTCCGGGCTGGTGTTCGGCCTTGGCGCGATGCGCAAGGGCGGGTTCTCCCCGCTCCGGCTCGTGCTCGCAGGCGCTGCCGTCTCCGCTTTCTTGTATGCGATCTCGGAGGGGATCGGGCTCGCATACAAAATCTCGAAGGATGTGTCCATGTGGACCGCAGGAGGACTGGTCGGCACATCGTGGGAGCAAATCCGCTTGATCACCCCTTTCGTCCTGGTCGGGATTGTACTCGCGCTCCTGCTCTCCCGCCAGATCACCATCCTCAGTCTGAGTGAAGAAGCAGCGGTTGGATTGGGACAGAGGACCGCGCAGCTGAAGGCGGTGCTGTTCGGCCTCACGATCATCCTGACGGGAGCGTCCGTCGCCCTGGTCGGGAATCTGACCTTCGTAGGCCTCCTCATCCCTCACATCGCGAGAGGTATCGTCGGGACGGACTATCGCTCCGTCATTCCATTCTCCGCGATCGCCGGGGGAGCGTTCATGATGCTGGCCGATACGCTAAGCCGTACGATCAACGCCCCCTACGAAACACCGGTCGCGGCGATCGTCTCGATGGTCGGATTGCCGTTCTTCCTGTTCGTCGTGCATAAAGGGGGCAAGGCATTCTCATGATTCAACCTGCATGGATTCGAAGACAATGGCTCCTGGCCGGTCTCCTTCTCGCGCTGATCGTGGCGACGGTCGCAATCGGCATGGGCCTAGGCTACTCGTCCCTCTCCTATAACAGACTGCTGCCGACTCTGTTCGGCCACGGGACGTTCAAGGAGACGTTCGTCCTTTACTCCATCCGGCTGCCTCGGATCCTGATTACTTTATTGGCCGGGATGGCGCTCGCTTTGTCCGGGGCGATCCTGCAAGGGATGACGCGCAACGATTTGGCCGATCCCGGCATCCTGGGCATCAACTCCGGCGCGGGCGTGGCCGTTGCGATCTTCTTCCTGTTCGCCCCGATCCAAGCGGGGAGCTTCATCTACTTCCTGCCGCTTGCGGCCTTTCTCGGAGCGCTGGCCACCGCCTGCCTTATCTATGCCTTTGCCTATAGCCGCCACACCGGGCTTCAGCCGGTGCGGTTGGTGCTGGCGGGCGTCGGCTTGTCGATGGCGCTGTCCGGTGCGATGATCGTCCTGATCTCGTCCGCTGAGCGGACGAAGGTCGACTTTATCGCGAAATGGCTGGCAGGGACGATCTGGGGAGCGGATTGGCCGTTCATCTGGGCGTTTCTGCCGTGGCTCGTCATTCTGATTCCGTACGCGCTGTTCAAGGCCCAAACGTTGAACCTGCTGGCCCTGGACGAGCCGGCGGCGATCGGGCTGGGCTTGTCGATCACGAAGGAGCGGCTGAAGCTGCTGTTGACCGCCGTGGCGCTGGCCGCCTCCGCCGTCTCCGTGACCGGCGGGATCGCGTTCATCGGACTCCTGGCCCCGCATATCGCCAAAGTGTTGGTCGGCCCCCGCCACCAGCTCTCCCTGCCCATCGCCGTTCTGATGGGGGGATGGCTGCTGCTCGTCGCCGATACGGCCGGCCGCCAATTGACGGACCCCGACGGCATCCCGGCCGGCATTATGGTCGCCTTAATCGGCGCTCCGTACTTCCTGTACTTGCTGCTGAAGAAGTGAGTAGCCGGTCGACGGTTCACCCTTCATCATCTGGCGCCAATTGGGCGATGATGCGGCGCAGCACGCCGATCGCTCCGTCCGAGAACCGGCTCACGCCGAATACCGCGGCCGTCTGCTCCAAATGAACGATGAGCTCCTGCATCGTCCGGACGTCATCCGCCGTGAGCAGGAGGGCCGGAAGCACATACGTCCGGTCCTCGTAATGGTACCCCCTTCTTTTGGCGCTATAGACCAAGGGGGCACCAAGCGTATTCGTCAAATACTCAATGTCCCGGCACGCTTGCCGAACCGAGATTTCGAAGCGCTCGGACAAATGCCCGCTGTTGGGGTATTTGCCGTAGCGCACTTGCTCGTCAAACCATAAAATTCGGTGCATATTGCCCATTCCGGTTCACCACACTTCTTCTCGGCTAATCGTGCTCGTCATATTCTCGGGCGATACGCCGCAACCGCTCTTCCACGTTGATTCGGCGGCCCCGGGCGATCCAATCTTGGAAAATATCGTTGTTCCAGTACGTCCACAGCTTCATGTCGGACACATCGAATGCGCCCAGCCGCGCATCTTCCAAGGACGCCAGGAACGGCTCGTACAGAGGATCGTCCTGCTGTCCGCTTGCGGAAGCGACCGAGCGGTTGACGGCCAAATTATGCCGGGCCCATTCCTGGCCCGCAGCCGTATTCGGCGAGACGAGCTCCAGCAGGAAAGCCCAAGCGAGCTCTGGATCCGCCGTACGCGAGGAGATGGCGTAGCCGTATACTTGGAACAGGTTGCGATAAGGGATGTCCCCCATGCGCGGCGGCATGACGACGCCGAATTGCTCCCGGTGCTCCGGACGCATCGGCTTGATCGTCCAGTTGGCGTCATAATACATCGCCATCCGGTGATGAAGGAAGCAGGCGATCCAGCTGTCGCGGCCGACGTCCATGAACGGGGTGAGCTCCAGCGGACGGAACGCCTCCAGGTAACTTTGGATCGTTTCGACCGTGGCCGGTGCATCGAGATAGCCGGTCGCTTGCCGCCCGTCCTCCGAGAGGAAGGCCCCGCCGGCACTCCACGCGAGCGGCTCTACAGGGAGCAGCCTCGGCACCAAGTAAGCGCCATGCCGGATGACTTCGCCGTCGGTATCGTAGATGTTCAATTTTCGCGCCTTCTTGACGAATTCCTCCCACGTCCAGCCGGGTTTCGGGTACGCGATGCCCGCTTGATCGAACAGCGCTTTGTTGTAAAAGACGCCGGGCACCTCGGCCATAACCGGAATTGCAGCCACCCGACCGTCAACCGTTGCCGCCTGCAGGACGGATGGATAATAGTCAGACAAGTCTAGCCCGCCATCCTGCAGGAATGGGGAGAGATCGAGAATCTGATTATGATCCAGCATCCCTTCGAGATTGCTTCCCACCCACTCGATTAAATCTGGGCCCTCGCCGCTCCTTACCTTTTGTTCCACAATTTCTTTCGGCAGCTGCTCGATCTCAATACTCACTGTGGGATGCTGCGCTTCGAAATGCTGTTTGGCCAGCTCCAGCACCTTCAAGTTTTTCTCGTCGGAAGCTGCTATTCTTAGTCGACTCATTGGAATTTCTCTCCTCTCCTGATCTCGCCCTCATCATACAACAGCCGCCCTGACACAGCGTGTCAGACCAATCGCTTAAAATGAAAAAACCCACATCAGGTCGTGGGCTTCGGAACTTATTTTGTACTTTGCCTAACAACGAAATATGTGTACACTCTTGCCGTGCTGCGAACACTACGCATCTCCACTACCCATGCTCCGCATAATGCTCCCGGCAAAACGTCTCCACAACGGTCCGCTCGTCCGCTTCCAGCTCGAAATCGACGTATTTGTTCGTGCTTTTCTCCAGAAACTCGTACTTCACGATCTTGGACTCCGCCTCCGAGACGCTGTAAATAACACGCAGCGCCACACCATTCTCCGAGTACAGCTCGTCCTCGTCCGGCACTTCCAGCTCGAGCATAAATTCATAGCGCTGGCCGGTGAGAATGCCGAAAGGATCCAAGACCTGCTCCACCGTATACTCCGTAATTGTAAACACGGGATCATCCTTTTCGAAGATTTTCCTACTATTATAGCGAACAACGGCGAATAGGACAAAAATTCCCGTCCATACAATAAAGAGTTAGTCACTCTACTACCGGAAGGCGGAGATTATGTCTACAACCGGCAAGCGCAAGTATGTATTCGTCGTCATTCAGGCATGCGATGTAAAAAAATTCGTGCTGCTTGATCTAATCGGCGGAACATTGCTGTTCTACGCGTTAAAATTCCCGCTGCATTCCGTGGTCGCAGCCTCCTTGGGCAGCATGGCCGGCTCCATGTTACTGCGGCGGACCTGGCCCAGGAAGCGCCAGCCCGGCTATCGGACCCGGTACAGACCGACTTAGTTCGCAAACCTCCGTCACCGGGTCCGTTTAATCCGCCGCCGGATTACGGAGTAGCTCACGAGCAAGGCGACCCCTACAGCCGCATCCGTCAGGCCGACGAAGATCGGATTAAACGGATAGCCTCCCATTCGGCTGATGTAATAGCCTGTGAAAGCCATAATGCCCAGAGACGCTAGCAGGAAAATGTAGCTTCGCCTGGTCCACAAGGCAGCCAAAGCAGCGAGTGCCGCAGCCGCAGCTGCGGTACCAAGCACGAGCAGGTTGTGATCCAACTCTATGTTCGTGGGAAACAACAGCCGATGAGGATACATATAGGAGAAGGACCATTCTTCATCCGGCAGCTCCTTCAGCGTACCCCGGTAAGTATAAGCGTCGAGCCGTTCCAGCGTCATATTCGAATAAACGCGAGCGCCGGGCGAGGCGAACGTCAGCTCCAGCTCCACCTGAGGCGCTCCCTCCCAGTACTTCGCCGGCGTCAAGTAATACAAATGGGCGTACAGCGGACGGACGACCCCTCTCGTGTAAAACCCGCCCCGGTCCATATACCGGATCGTCACTAACTTCTTCTCCCCCGCCGCGAAAGTCAGGGCGAATTGCGTCCCGGCCGCTTCCTCCGTCTGGCTGCCCCTCGCGGTGAAGCGGAGCGCCTTGCCGCTAAGCGGATCGACGACCGACGCCGACTTCCGGGCGCTCCAGTTGGCAGGAATCACTCCCGGCGTACCGGTGTCGAGCCGGACGCCCCCGGTCGTCACTGTCACCTGTTCCCTGGACGGGACCAGGAACAAGACGTCCACTTCCCGATCGACGCCGCCCGGATTCCAGAGCTCGTATTCGACCGAGACGGCAGCTCCCTTAGGGCCGGAAGCGTCATCCCCGACACCATCCCCAATCCTGAAGCTCACCCGCTCCCGGACGAGCATAATGCCGGATTGCTCATCGAAGGTGAGCCGCCCATAAGCATCGGCCGGATCGTGCAGCGGTCCCCCGTTCGCGAAGACAGTCTTCGGCCATAGGAGGATGAAGAGAACGAACATTGCGCGAGCGGTACCGCTCCATCCCATTATGCCGCCCCGGTTCCCCCTCATCGCGTCCTGCCTCCTTTGCCCGCCGCCGTGTAATTCCGTACCATAAATTTTACCACAAAAAAACACCCGCTCCTATAACAGGAGTATCGGGTGTCCCGTTGTTGTAATTTAGTTTGCGTGCACTTCGGGCATTTCCTCTTCGAAGAACAGATCGTCGAGCGAGCTGAGCGTACCGTCTTCTTCGACTTGATACACCGACATTTTCTCGCCGTTCACGGTCAATTCAATGAAGCAGCCCCAGCAATAAAATTGATGCGAGCCGATTTTGCCGATGTCTTTGGAATTGCAGTTCGGACATTTTAACATAAGATCACCTGATTTCACTGGAATGTGGGCACATCTTGCAGTTGGGCCTCACAGTCTGCCGGTACGATAATGGCGTCCTCTCCGAACACGATGTTCTCGGGGGCAGGCAACCACTTGCGCCCATCCTGCAAATCCGTCAGAAACCCTTCCGTTAACTCATAACCTACTATCTTTCTACCCCATTGTTCGCCAAAATAAACATCCTCCATCAAGCCAAGCTTGTTGCCCGCTACGGTCATGACCGGCTTCCCCCGCAGCTTCGAAGCGCCACGCTCCGCGTACAGCTGCTCCAGCTCGCCCTCCAGACTATGGACAGCTTGACCGCCGGTGATCGTAATCGCATCCGTACCGAACGAGATCACGTCGTCCCACTTGACAAACCGGGGAGCAGAGAACCACGTCTTCGTCTCCAAAAGCACACCTTGCAAGTTCCAATCACGGTCGATCAAAAAGTCTTTGGCCGACCCGATCTGCTTCCCGGACTCAATCTCGATGACCGGCAAGCCCATGATGTCTTGTGCTCTCCGCAAGCGTAGCTCCTCCTAGCGAGATAAACGATAAACATACCCTATATATTGCACGCCGGGCGAACATCTTATGCCGCCAAGCATCCGTCATTCTTGATTCATGTTCAAAGGCATAAGCTATGTGTGAGGTAACGCATGATTAACGCGGATTGTCGGGAACGCCTCCTTTCAAGACTACAAAAAATCGTACAGCTTTCTATTTATTACGAACTCGCCTAAGAATGGTTCCAATTCGGCGGGAGGCTTCCTGCAGTTGTTGCAAATCGTTCACATTTCCGAAGCTGAACCGGATCGCGGAGCGGGTCAATTCATCGGACAAGCCCATCGCCTGCAGGACATGCGACAGCTCGAGCGAGCCTGACGTACAGGCCGATCCGCTGGACGCGGCGATGCCGTTCAGATCCAGATTCATGAGCATCGTGTCGGTATCCGTACCCGGGAAGCTGAGATTCACAATATGGGGCAAACGTTCCTCGAGATGGCCGTTGATGACGAAGCCTTCAGGCCCGAGCTCCTCGGTCAGTCCGGTGAGGAAAACTTCGCGTTTCTGCTCCAGAGCGTCTACCTTCTCCGAGCGGCCCGCGACGGCGAGCTGCACCGCTTTGGCGAAGCCGACGATGCCCGGCACATTCTCCGTACCGGCGCGGCGTTTGCGCTCCTGGGAGCCGCCGAACAAGTACGGGGCGATGGTCACCGCCTTGGAAACGTACAACCCGCCGACTCCCTTCGGGCCGTACAGCTTGTGTGCGGAGAAGCTCATCAGGTCGACCGGCAGCTCGGATAGCTTCAGGTCGATAGAGCCCAACGCTTGAACCGCGTCGACATGGAATAGAATGCCCCGTTCGCGGGCCAGAGCGCCGATGTCGCGGATCGGCTGCAAGGTGCCGACTTCATTATTCCCATACATGACGCTGATCAAGAATGTGTCCGGCTGCAGAGCGGCTTCCACATCCTCGAGCCTCACCCGTCCGGTCGTATCTACGGGGAGATAAGTAACGTCGTAGCCCTGCTCCTCCAGCTGAGCGCAGGCATGCAGTACGGCATGATGCTCGACCTTCGTCGTAATCATGTGCCGCTTGCCCTCGCGCCCATAGCGGGCCGCCGCGCCGAACAAGGCGGTATTGTCGCTCTCGGTGCCGCTTCCGGTAAACATCCACTCCGCCGGAGAGCAGCCGAGGAGCTGCGCAATCTCGTCTCTTGCCCGGCTGATGGCGATCTTCGTCTCCCGCCCGAATGCATGCAGACTGGAGGGATTGCCGTAATGCCGGGAAAAGTAAGGCAGCATGGCTTCCAATACTTCAGGATGTACCGGGGTCGTGGCCGCATGATCCAGATAGATGGATTGCATCGTTGATCCCTGCCCCTAGATGTAGAACATGTAGTTGTCGTGCTTGCCTTCGTCCCGGAATGAGATGAGACTGGCCAATGTCGTCGAGTCCAGCACTTCGGCGATGCTGTCCTTGATCCGGATCCACAAATCACGCTTAGCCGGGTCGTCCTCTTCGGTGAAGTCCACCGGGCTGATCGGCCCTTCCAGCACGCGGATGACGTCGCCGGACGAAATGTCTTCAGGCGGACTGGAGAGTATGTAGCCGCCATACGCGCCGCGAATGCTCTTCACAAGCCCCGCATTGCGCAGCGGCGCAACCAATTGCTCCAGGTAATGCTCGGATAGCTGATGTTTCTCGGCAATACTCTTGAGAGAGGTCGGTCCTTCTCCGTATTTGGAGGCCAACTCCATCATGATCGTCAGCCCGTATCTGCCTTTAGTCGAAATTTTCAAAAGAGCACCTCATTTGCAATCAAACGTTCGTCAAGCTATATCACCAATTGTGTCCAATTAGGAGAAATGTTAAAAGATTAGAAGCATTCTAAAATATATGTTAACATAGTTCGTTACGTTGTGGTATCCATATCCTTGACAATCTCATGAAAAGTTTTTCAAAATCCCTATCCGGTTACACGGAAAAGATTGTAACTTTTTTATCCCTGGGTCCCCGCCAAGTAACATGAATAAGCTTCGAAGGCCTACGTCACTTTTGTGGGGTTTCTAGAAAAGCAGCTCCAGCCACTGTTCTTGCGTAACCGGCCCGACGTAAGGGGCGAGGTCTACCCTGCCCAGCAAATCGCGGATGTCCGCTTCCTCGTAGCGCAAGCCAACCAGCATGTCGGCAAATTCCTGTACTTCCCGAGTTCCGAAGAAATCTCCATAGATATGAGCTTCGGTTATGATACCGCCCGCCACATTCAGCCGCACGTCGTATGTACCGGCTCCCTCGATCCGCTTCGTCTTCTGAATGTTGAACGCGGGCGAACGGCCGTAGTTCCAGTCCCAGCTGCGATAGCGCTCGTCGGCCAGACGGCGCACCGCGTCCCAATCCGCCTCGGTCAGCTCATACTCGCGCACATCGGTATCGTGGAAGATCGAGCGCAGCAGCTTGTCCTTAAATTCGGCAATCGTCATCGGCTCGCTGAGAAACTCCGAGATGTTGGCCACCCGGCTGCGAATCGATTTCACGCCTTTCGACTGGATTTTCTCCAGCTTGACGTTCAGCGCCGCCACTACGTTCTCTAGCTCCGAGTCGAACATGAGCGTCCCGTGAGTAAACATGCGGCCTTTCGTGGCATACTGGGCATTGCCGGATATTTTGCGCTCCCCGACTTGGATGTCGTTGCGTCCGGTCAGCTCCGCGTTCACCCCCATCTGACGAAGCGCCTCCACGACGGGCTCCGTGAACTTGCGATAGTTGTGGAACGACTTCCCGTCATCGTCGGTCAGGAAGCTGAAGTTCAGGTTGCCCAGATCGTGATACACCGCTCCGCCCCCGGAGAGACGCCGGACGACGTGAATCCCGTGTTCCTTGACATACGGGACGTTGATCTCCTCGATCGTGTTTTGGTTTTTCCCGATAATGATGGACGGCTCGTTGATGTAGAACAGCAAGTACTCCTCGTTCGCCGGCAAGTGCTTCAGCGCATATTCTTCCAAGGCCAAGTTCATGGCCGGGTCGGTTATCCCGCGATTGTCTATGAATAGCAACGTGATCGTCTCCCTTCTCTTCAAGGATACCACAATCCGGCCGAAATTATGGAACCGGGACTACGATCACTTCACGGGGTTAGAGCAGGTTGTCCGATTTTGTGATACAATGTTGTATTACAATCCAGTAAGTCTGAAAGGGAAAGAGGCGTAAAGCTAATGAGTGATTCCACCATATCCGTAACATTGCCCGGACTGGATCCGGATCAGATAGCGGCCAATGCCGCAACCCGCGTCGTCGTCGGCATGTCCGGCGGCGTCGACTCCTCGGTGACGGCCCTTTTGCTGAAGCAGCAAGGCTATGACGTCATCGGGATCTTCATGAAAAACTGGGACGACACGGACGAATTCGGCCATTGCACCGCCGAAGAGGACGCCGAAGACGTCCGCCGGGTGTGCGCCCAGATCGGCATTCCGTTCTACACGGTGAACTTCGAGAAGGAGTACATGGACAAGGTGTTCACGTACTTCCTCGACGAATACCGCAAAGGCCGGACGCCGAACCCGGACGTCATGTGCAACCGGGAGATCAAGTTCGGCGAGTTTCTGCAAAAGGCGCTGACGCTCGGCGCCGACTACATGGCCACCGGCCACTATGCCCGCGTGGAGCAAGCGGACGGAGAGTACCGGCTGCTGCGGGGCGTCGATGCGGGCAAGGACCAAACCTACTTCCTGAATGCGCTGAATCAAGGGCAGCTGTCCAAGGCGATGTTCCCGATCGGGCATCTGCCGAAGGCGAAGGTCCGCGAGATCGCGCTGGAAGCCGGGCTCGCTACCGCGAAGAAGAAGGACAGCACCGGCGTCTGCTTCATCGGTGAGCGCAACTTCAAGGAATTCTTGAGCGGCTACTTGCCGGCGAAGCCGGGCGAGATGCGCGACCTCGACGGCAACGTGAAGGGGACGCACGACGGGCTGATGTACTACACGCTCGGGCAGCGCCAAGGGCTCGGCATCGGCGGCTCCGGCAGCGGTGAGCCCTGGTTCGTCGCCGGCAAAGACCTGGAGCGCAACATCCTGTATGTCGTTCAAGGGGATAAGCACCCGATGCTGTACTCCGTCGGGCTGGACGCGACCGATCTGAACTGGATCAGTCCGGTGCGGCCGGAAGGGCCTGTCCACTGCACCGCCAAGTTCCGCTATCGGCAGCCGGATCAAGGCGTCACTGTGCGGTTCACCGGCGACACGACATGCGAGATCGTCTTCGACGAGCCGCAAAAGGCGGTCACCCCCGGACAAGCCGTCGTGTTCTACGATGGCGATGTGTGCCTGGGCGGGGCGATCATCGACCGCGTCAAGCCGATGGCCGACGCTTAACCCAAATTGTACGGGCTGGGCGAAGCGGCTGGAATAGGCCGAATTGACGCATTTTTAGTGAAAATAGTCGCGGATGTGCTTGAAAGAGCGTAAAAAAGCATGCGTCCTCCGGTTCTCGGAGAAACGCATGCTTTTTCTTTCGCTCTATTAGCCGCGGTCGATGATCTGATCCCGGCGCGGGCCGACGGACACCCAGCGGATGCGAACGCCGATCATCCGCTCCAGCTCCAGCACGTAGTGCTGGGCGGCCGGCGGGAGCGCGTCGAATTCGCGCACCGCCGTGATGTCGGTCTGCCATCCCGGCAGCGTCGTCAGGACCGGCTTCGCGCGGTCCAGCTTCGCGGATACCGGGAAGTCGTCCGTCTGTGCACCGTCGAGCTCATAGGCGGTGCATACCGGGATGGCGTCCAAGTAGCCGAGGACGTCCAGGTTCGTCAGCGCGACCTCCGTCGCGCCCTGCACGTAGCAGCCGTAGCGGGTGGCCACCGCGTCGAACCAGCCCATCCGCCGCGGCCGGCCGGTCGTGGCGCCGAACTCGCCGGCGTCGCCGCCCCGCCGGCGCAGCTCGTCAGCGTCGTCGCCGTCGATCTCGGTGACGAACGGGCCGGCGCCGACGCAGCTTGAGTACGCCTTCGTCACGGCGACGACGCGGGTGATCTCCGCGGGCGGCAGCCCGGCGCCCACGGCGGCGAACCCGGCGAGCGTCGACGACGACGTCGAGAACGGGTAGATGCCGTGATCGGGGTCGCGCAGCGCGCCCAGCTGCCCTTCGGCGAGAATCGACTCACCTCGGGACAGGGCGTCGCGCAGCAGCCTTGTCGTATCGCAGACGTACGGCGCGATACGCTCCGCATCCTGCAGCAGCGGCTGCATCAGCTCCTCCGCGGTGAGCGGAGGCTGGCCGTACAGGTGCTGCAGCAGCACGTTCTTCGCCTCCAGGGCGGCGGAGAGCCGCTCGCGGAGGCGATCTTCATTGTACAGATCGGCGATCTGGACGCCGATCTTCAAGTATTTATCGGCATAGAAAGGAGCGATGCCGGTCTTGGTGGAGCCGAACTGGCGGGCGCCGAGCCGTTCTTCCTCCAGCGCGTCGAACAGCCGGTGGTAAGGCAGCACGAGCTGAGCCCGATCGGAGATCCGGATGTCGGGCGCCGGAACGCCTTTGTCGAGCAGCTGATTCAGCTCCTTCAGAAAATCGCCGGTATGAAAAGCGACCCCCGGACCGATCACATTCACGACCCCGCGGGCGAATACGCCGGATGGCAGCAGATGCAGCGCGAACTTCCCGTACTCGTTGATGATCGTATGCCCCGCGTTGCTGCCGCCTTGATATCGAATGACGACTTTGGCTCCTCCGGCCAGCACGTCCGTCATTTTGCCCTTGCCTTCGTCTCCCCAGTTAGCCCCCACAATCGCCGTAACCGGCATTGGAACGACCCCTTTCCCATCGAACTTGTATTCTTCTTACATTTCCCATTATAATGGCGTTGTTGCCATAAATAAAATGAATCCTGTTGATAGTTTATATTAGTCTGATTTATGGGATGGGGAGTTGTGAGATGATTGATAATCTGGAAAGCTATCGGGTGTTCTATGTGACAGCGCAGGCCGGAAGCTTCACTCGCGCGGCGGAGGAGCTGTACATCACGCAGCCCGCGGTCAGCCATGCGATCAAGCAGCTGGAGAGCCGGCTGGGCGGGCCTCTCTTCCTGCGGACGGCGAAGGGCGTGAAGCTGACCTCGGAGGGCGAGGTGCTGTTCCGATTTATCTCGCAGGCGTACCATCTCATTGAGGCGGGGGAGAAGAAGCTCGCGGCCATGCACTTGCTAGAGGAAGGCGAAATCCGGATCGGGGCCGGGGATACGCTCTGCCGGTACTTCCTGCTGCCGTATCTCGAAGGCTTCCATCAACAGCATCCGTCGATCCGGTTCCAGGTGACGAACCGAACGACCCAGGAAACGGTGAAGCTGCTGAAGGAAGGCCACATCGATTTCGGCATCGTCAATCTTCCGCTGCTGACCGACGACCCGATGCTGCACGTGCGGGAGAGCATCGAGCTGCAGGATTGCTTCGTGAGCGGGGCGGGCTTCGCTCGTCTGCCCGATCGTCCGCTAACCGTGCAGGAACTGTCAGCCAATCCGCTGCTGATGCTCGAGCGAGCGAGCGGGACGCGGCGGTACATCGACCGCTACGCCCAGGAGCACGGCGTCGCTCTGACGCCTGAGATCGAGCTCGGCAGCATCGAGCTGCTCGTGCAGTTCGCACGCATCGGGCTCGGCCTGGCGTGCGTGATCCGCAACTTCGTCCGCGACGAGCTGGAGAGCGGCGTCCTGCGCGAGGTCGCGCTCGATCCGCCGATTCCGCCGCGGCGCGTCGGGCTGATCACGCTGCGCGACGTGCCGCTATCGTCAGCGGCGCAGCGGTTTATGGAGACGCTGCCGTAAGCAGGTGGCTGCCCGACGCAAGCTGAAATGCAAACTCTAACGCAAACCGGCCCAACTTCGCCTGAATGGCGAAGCGGGCCGGTGCTTCTTTTCCTGCATTTTTACTGCATTTACTTGCTGCTGTTATAACGGTCGTAAGCGGCTTTGTACGTTTTCATATATTGATCCACACCCATGTTCTTAACGGTCGTCACATACTTGTCCCACTCGCTGAACGGAGTCGCGCCCGTGATGAACTTCGCTTCCATCTCATCGATATACTTTTGAATTTCCGCACCCTTCGATGACATATACTCCGTTTCGCTTTCAGTGAAGTTGAAGTTGTACCAGAGCTCTTTCAGCGCGTAAGGCTGCGCCTTTTTGCCCGCGTCCATCGACTCCGGCAGCGTCTCGGAGCCTTTGAAATATTTCGCCTGCACATAACCCGGGTAGCTGCCGCCCATCCAGGTCACGTACTTTTGGAGCGCCTGGTCCAGCGTGAGACCGTTCGGATTTTTCTTAATCTCGTCCACGAATTCCAGATTGCCGTCGGCCTGCTTCGTGTAGCTCTTCCCTTCCACGCCCATGAAGTAGAACTGCGCGCCCTCGTCGCTAAAGAAGTGGTCCATCCAGCGGATCGTCGCTTCGATATTTTTATTCTTGTTGGTGAGGACGAACGCACCCGGCCATACCATCGGCACCTTGATGTGCGTGTACAGCTGATCGCCGTTCGGGCCTTTCAGGGCGCCGAGGCCGAAGTAGCCTTCTCCGTTGAACTGCGTCTTCGGGTTCGGATTGATCGTAGCGCCCAGTACGTTTTTCGCGCCCTTAGCATAAAGCGCATTGCCGTTCTGGGTAAACACGTCTTTATCGATCAAGCCTTCCGTGTACAGCTTGTTCACGTATTGCAGCAATTCCTTGTTGTTATTGGTCAGGCGGAAAAAGCGAAGCTCGTTCGTTTTCGGATCGATGTCGACGAATTTGTGCCCGAGACCGCGGGTGCCGATGCCCCAGGCGCCTTTGATTTGATCGATCAGCGGCCCGATGCCGGTTCCGCTGTACGGGATCTCGTCGGCCTGACCGTTTCCGTTCAGATCGTTCGCCTTGACGGCTTTCAAATAGGCGTACAGCTCCTCCGTCGTTTGCGGCTCTTTCATATTCAGCCTGGCGAGCCAGTCCTGCTTGACCCAGAGCGGGGTTCCGATCAGCATCGGCAGGAATTCCGGGCTGTAGAACGAAGGGAACGAATAAATATTGCCGTCCGGCATGGTCAGAGCTTTGCGCAAATCGGGATATTTGTCCATCAGCTTTTTCAAATTGGGGGCGTATTGGTTGATGTAATCGTTCAGCTTGACGAACACGCCCTGGCCGCCGTATTTCATCAGGTCGGCCGCCGGTACGCGAGCCGAATAAAACGCATCGGGATAATCTCCGTTGGCGAGCGCCAAGTTACGTTTTTCCGTCAGGCTGGTGAACGGGACGGTTTGAAAATTCACTTTCACGTTCGTCATTTTCGCATATTCGCTCCAGACGAGCCGTTCCTCAAACGGGTTGCTGCCGTTCGTATCGGCCAGGCCGGTGAAGAACGTCAGCTCGATCGGCTGCTTCACGATGGGCAATCCGGCGGCATTCACATTCGATTCCGTCTTCGCGCCGTTTCCTTGCCCCTTTTCCCCGGTCCCCTTGCCTTCCTCCGTCTTGCTGCAGCCGGCTGCCAAGCTGACAGCCATGACCGAGGTCATCGTAATCGCAGTCCATTTCTTCCAGTTCATTTCTCTTTCCTCCCATGAGTGTAATCTCTTTAGCCTTTCAGAGCCCCGATCATAATGCCTTTGACAAAATACTTTTGCAGGAACGGGTACAGCAGCAAAATCGGCAAATTGGCCACAACCACCACGGCGTATTTGACCGCCTCTTGATCCATCAGAGTTTTGGCATGCGAGGCATCCCCCACGTTCACCATGCCTTCCATCTCGCCTTTGATCAGAATCTCACGCAAGATCAGCTGCAGCGGGTAATGCTCCCGATCGGACAAGTAGATCAGCGCACTGAAATAGGCGTTCCAATGGCCTACCGCATAGAACAGTACCATGACCGCCAGAATCGGCAGCGACAACGGCAGTACGATTTGCCACAGCGTTCTCCAATCGGAGCAGCCGTCGATGGCGGCGGCTTCCTGGATCTCACCAGGGATGCTCGATTGGAAAAACGTCCGCATGATGACGATATTCCACACCGACACGGCTCCCGGGATGATGAGCGCCCACATCGTATCGAGCATGCCGAGCTGCTTGACCAGCATGTAAGTGGGGATGAGACCGCCGCTGAAAAACATCGTAAACACCATGATGGCCATGAACAGGTTGCGGCCATAAAAGCTTTTTTGCGACAAAGGGAAGGCCGCCATGACGGTCATCGCGAGGTTGATCGCCGTGCCGACTACCGTATACACAATCGTGTTCAGATAGCTGTTCAGCAGGTCCTTGTTTTCGAATACTTTTTGATACCCTACCGCACTAATTTGTTTGGGCCATAACCACATCTCGCCGTTCAACACCGAGGCCGGGTCGCTGATCGAAGCGCTCAGCACGAAGACTAAGGGATACAGGACGACAATGACGACAGCCGCCAGCATCGCGTTGATGATTGCGTCGAACACTTTATCCCCCGTGCTTCGGATTTCCATCTTCCAACTCCTCCTTCCCTACCACAAGCTGGATTGATTCACCGCTCTCGCGATTCGGTTGACACTGAGCAGCAGAGTAAAATTGACGACCGAATTGAACAGCCCGACCGCGGAAGCGAAGCTGATCTGTGAGCCCAGCAATCCGCTCCGATAGACGTAGGTGGAGATCACATCCGAACTTTCGTCGTTCAACGAATTTTGCATCAAGTACACTTTCTCATACCCGACACCCATGAGGCTGCCGATGTTCAGGATCAGCAGGATGACGATGGTCGGCAGGAGCCCAGGCACATTAATATGCCACATACGCTGCAGCCGGGTAGCCCCGTCGACTTTGGCCGCCTCATGCAAACCGGGGTCGATGCCCGCCAGCGCGGCCAGATAGATGATCGAGCTCCAGCCCATCTGCTGCCACACGCCGGAGAAGACGTAGATCGTCTTGAACCAAGCCGGCTCCGTCATGAAGAAGATCGGTTCACCGCCGAAGGCCCGGATGATCGTATTGACGATGCCGCTTGATGGAGACAGGAACATGAAGACGATCCCGACGAGTACGACCGTAGACAGGAAGTGCGGGGCGTATGTAACCGTCTGAATGAACTTTTTGTACCTCGCATTCCGCACCTCGTTGATCATGAGCGCCAGCACAATCGGGATCGGGAACCCTACGGCCAGCTCGTATAGGCTGATGCCGATCGTGTTCTTGATGAGCCGCCAGAAGAAGATGCTGTCGAAGAAACGGTTGAAATGCTTAAGCCCGACCCAGGGACTCCCCCATATGCCTTTCGTTGCGATAAAGTTTTTGAAAGCGATCTGCACCCCGTACATGGGCATGTAATGAAACACGATGAAGTAGAGCAGCACCGGCGCGATGAGCAAGTACAGCTGCCAATGCCTCCGAATGGCCCTGACCGCTCGAGCGAAGCGTTTGGTTTTGGCCGCAGGCGCCATTCTTGTACGGGCATGTGCATGTGCCATCCCTTAGTCCCCCCTTTCTTTTTTTGAGCAGACGATATTTTCGGACAGCAAAAAGAGACCCGGAAAAACCGAAGCAACAAGAGGACGTCTCCGACCGGAAACATCGATCCTTTACTTTCGGGTTTTCTCATGGTCTCCACCCAAAAATAGATCATTATTCATGTTGGGAGGCTCGTCCTACAGCGAGCCGTTGGTGCTTACTCGGAATGATGTCGTCTGGTCTGGTTGTTCATACGCTCGATATTCATCTTACCGCCCGATTATTATCCGAATGTTACCCGCAAGTGAAGATTTGGTAAATGACCTAACAGAGAATTCCCATATTATTCCTTTTTATCTCTTCGACGCAGCTGTTGATTTTGCCGCATCTTCTCTTCCATTCCTTGCCCGTTCGCCTCGAAAAAACGCTCATGCCGCACCGGGTCGGGCAAATATTGCTGCTCGACATAATGGCCCGGATAATCGTGCGGGTACTTGTATCCGACGTGGCCCAGCTTGACGGCGCCTTTGTAATGGGCGTCGCGCAGATGGAGCGGCACTTCGACAGATTTCGACCGTTCGAACGATTCCATTACCCGGGAAATGGTGACCGCGACAGAATTCGACTTCGGGCTCTCCACCGCGAATAAGATGGCCTGGGCGATGTTGTACTTCGCCTCCGGCCAGCCGATCTTGTGGTAGGCGTCCATCGCGGTCACCGCCTGCACCATCGCCTGCGGATTCGCGAGGCCGATGTCTTCGCTGCACGCGACGATGAGGCGGCGCAAGAACACCATCGGATCCATGCCGAGGTGCTCGACGGCATGGAGGAACCAGTACAGCGCGGCGTCGCTCGAGCCGCGCACGCTCTTGTGAAAGGCGGACAAGACGTCGTACTGCGTCGACTCGTCCGCCTTCACCGTAGGCCGCCGAATCGACTCTTCGGCGACCTCGAGCGTGATGCGGATCGTCCCGTCCGCATCGGGGGCCGTCGTCAGCGCAGCGAGCTCGAGCGCGTTCAGCGCCCGGCGGATGTCGCCGCCCGCCATCCGCGCGATGTGGGCGAGCGCCTCGGGCTCCGCCTCGAGCGGCAGGAAGCCGAGGCCGCGTTCGCGGTCCCCGAGCGCCCGCCGCATGGCGGCGAGCGCGTGCTCGTGCGTCAGCGGCTGCAGCTGAAACAGCGTGGAGCGCGACAATAACGCCCCGTTCACATAGTGGAACGGGTTCTCGGTCGTCGCGCCGATGAAGACGATGATGCCCTGCTCCACCGCGGGCAGCAAAGCATCCTGGCGCGAGCTGTTGAAGCGGTGCACCTCGTCCAGGAACAGAATCGTCTTGCGCCCGTACATCGCCTTCGTCTGCTTCGCCTGCTCGATGACGTCGCGCACATCCTTCACCGAAGCGTCCACCGCATTCAACCGCACGAAATCGCCCTTCGTGTGATGTAAAATAATATGTGCGAGCGTCGTCTTCCCCGTCCCCGGGGGCCCATACAGCAGGATCGACGACACCTGATCGGCCTCGATCGCCCGCCGTAGCAGCTTGCCCGGACCGACAATCGCCTCCTGCCCGAGATATTCGTCGAGCGTCCGAGGGCGCATCCGGTCCGCAAGCAGCTTGCCGGTTGAAGACTCGGCTTCGTGATTGGAAAATAAATCCATATTCAAAATGATCACCTCATGCCTGAGATAGACACGAGAGCCGCCACCTGCAGGTGACAGCTCTCTCTCTCGTGCTTCTTTTTATACTTCCGAATTGCCCGAATTACCCGACTTGTCCGACTTCGCCGCCTTGTCCAACAAATCGCGAACGGCGACGCTGACCATGATCAAGCCGGCTACTGGCGGCACGAACGCGTTGCTCGCCGGCGGCTGCTGGGCCTTGCGGATCTCCGGGGCGTTCTCCGGGACGATCCGCTGGGTTACGTCCTCGCGCGGCTTCATCGGCTCCTCCATCGAGTAGACGACCTTTACGCCTTTTTTGATCCCCGCCTTGCGCAGCCGCTGCCGGACGACCCGGGCGATCGGGTCCATCGACGTTTGCGAAATATCCGCCACCTGGAATTTGGTCGGGTCCATTTTGTTGGCCGCACCCATACTGGAGATAATCGGAATTTTCCGCTCCAGACACTGCTGAATCAGGTGGATTTTATACGAGATCGTATCCGAGGCGTCGAGCACATAGTCCAGCGGATAGCTGAAAAACTGCTCGTACGTCTCCTCGGTGTAAAACATCCGCAGTGCGATGGCGTCGCACTCGGGATTGATCAGCTTGATCCGGTCGCGCATGAGCTCCGCCTTCGGCTGGCCGACCGTCGTCGTGAGCGCATGAATCTGCCGGTTGATGTTCGTAATGTCCACGACATCCTTGTCCACCAGAATGATGCGGCCCACGCCGGTGCGGGCGAGCGCCTCGGCCGCGATCGAGCCGACGCCGCCGATTCCGAGCACCGCCACGGTGCTGCCGCGCATCACGTCGAGCCCTTCCGGGCCGATGGCGAGTTCCGTCCTTGAGAATTGATGCAGCATACGGCCTCCCACTTACTTCGCCGCAGGCTGCTTGAGCGCCAGCCGGATCGACAAGTCTTCGAGCTGCTTCGCTTCCACTTCGGAAGGCGCGTTCATGAGCAGGTCGGACGCGCTCTGCGTCTTAGGGAATGCAATTGTCTCGCGCAGGTTGGTCCGGCCGGACATCAGCATGACGAGGCGGTCGAAGCCGTACGCGAAGCCGCCGTGCGGAGGCGTGCCGTACTCGAACGCATCGAGCAGGAAGCCGAACTTCTCTTGCGCGTCTTCCTTGGAGAAGCCCAGCGCCGCGAACATCTTTTCTTGCATTTCCCGACGGAAGATCCGCATGGACCCGCCGCCTACCTCGTAGCCGTTCAACACGAGGTCGTACGCTTGCGCGCGGATTTGGCCCGGGTCGGAGTCGAAGAAGTGGACGTCGTCGTCGTGCGGACGGGTGAACGGGTGGTGCTCCGCCACGTAGCGCTTCGACTCTTCGTCGTAGCTGAGCAGCGGGAAGTCGATAACCCACGCGAACTTGAATTCCTTCTCATTGATGAGCCCCAGGTCGCGTCCGATCTTCAGACGCAGGTTGCCCAGCACATCGGCGACGATTTTCTTCGTGTCCGCCGAGAACAACAGCAGGTCGCCTTCCTCGGCGCCGAGACGGGTCTTGATCGCTTCGATCTCCGACTCGCTGAAGAACTTCACGATCGGCCCCTTGAATTCGCCGTCCTTCACTTGGATCCACGCCAAGCCTTTGGCGCCGTAACGGGCCGCGAACGGACCCAGGTCATCGATCTCCTTGCGGCTCCAAGTGCCGCAGCCTTTGGCGTTCAACGCCTTCACTTGGCCGCCCTTTTTGATGACGTTCGCGAACACTTGCACCCCGGACTCGGCCACGATGTCCGAGACATCCTGCAGCTCCAGCCCGAAGCGGAGGTCCGGCTTGTCGGAGCCGTATTTGCCCATCGCATCCGCATAGCTGAGCCGTTGGAACGGACGAGGCACGTCGACGCCGATCGTTTCCTTGAACAGACGGACGACGAGCTGTTCCATCAGGTCGAGCAATTGGTCGCGCGTCAGGAACGACGTCTCGATGTCGACTTGGGTGAATTCCGGCTGACGGTCGGCACGCAGGTCCTCGTCGCGGAAGCAGCGGGCGATCTGGTAGTAGCGCTCCAGGCCGCTCACCATGAGCAGCTGCTTGTAGATTTGCGGCGATTGCGGCAGGGCGAAGAACTCGCCCGGATGCACCCGGCTAGGCACGAGATAGTCGCGCGCGCCTTCCGGCGTGCTCTTGGTCAGAATCGGCGTCTCGATGTCGAGGAAGCCGTTCTCGTCGAGGAAGTCGCGGAACACTTTGGCTGCCTTGGAGCGGAGCTGCAGCGTTCGTTGCATTTCCGGACGGCGCAAATCCAGGTACCGATATTTCAACCGGAGCTGCTCGTCGATTTCGATACCGTCTTCGATGAAGAACGGAGGCGTCTTCGCCGCATTCAATATCTCAATTTCGGTCACGCGAACTTCGATTTCGCCCGTTTCCAGATTCGGGTTGACCGTTTCCTTGTCCCGCTCCACCACTTGGCCTTTCACGCCAAGCACATATTCCGTACGCGCCCGGTCGGCGATTTTCAAGGCTTCACCCGAGAAGTCCGGGTTGAACACGATTTGCACGATACCGCTGCGGTCACGCAGGTCGATGAACAGGACGCCGCCCAAGTCGCGACGCACCTGCACCCAACCGTTCAGGGTCACGGTTTGACCGATATGGGATTTGTCTAATTTTCCGCAATGATGGGTTTTGAGAAGCATACTAAGGTTCCTCCTAAAATGTAAGTTAACGCTTCAATACGTCGGCCAACCGGCCTAATTCCACTTCTTCCTGCTCGCCATTCGCCATATTCTTGAGCGAGATTACGCCCTTCGCCAGCTCATCGTCTCCCAAGATCGCCACATAACGCGCCTTCATCCGGTCGGCCGATTTCATCTGACCTTTCATCTTGCGGCTCTGGTAATCCTTCTCCGCCGTCAAGCCCGAGGACCGGAGCTGGAACAGCAGCTTCGTGACCTCAGCCTCCGCCTGCTCGCCCATGCCGATCAAGTAAGCGTCCAGCGGTCGTCCAGCCGGGATCTCCACGCCCTGCGCCTCCAGCACGAGCAACACCCTCTCCAGCCCCAGCCCGAAGCCAACGCCCGGCTGATCGTCTCCGCCGATCTGGGCTACGAGCCCATTGTAGCGACCGCCTCCGCTGATCGTATCGATGGCGCCGATCCCGGCACATTTGTACTCGAACGCCGTATGCGTATAGTAGTCCAGCCCCCGGACCATGCGAGGATTGATCTCATACACGATGCCCATCGCGGTTAGATGCTGCTGCACCTTCCCGAAGTGGACGCTGCACTCTTCGTCCAAGTAATCGAGAATGGACGGAGCACCGACCCCGAAGTGCTGATCCTTCTTGCAGTCGAGAATGCGCATCGGATTGCGGTCATACCGCGACTGACAGTCCTTGCACAGCTGGTCCTTTACCGGCGCGAAAAACTCCTGGAGCTTCTCCCGGTAAACGGCTCGGACTGCGGGGTTTCCGACCGAGTTGATCTCGACCCGCACGCCCTTCAGCCCCAGCTCCTTGTAGAACAAGTAGCCCATCGCGATCACTTCCGCATCCAGACTCGGGTCCGTGGAACCGAGCGCTTCGATGCCGAACTGGTGGAATTGCCGGTAGCGGCCCGCTTGCGGCTGTTCGTAGCGGAACATCGGACCGATGTAGTACAGCTTGGCGATGTCCGGCTCCCCGTACAGCTTGTTCTCCACATAGGCGCGAACGACGCCGGCGGTCCCTTCCGGGCGAAGCGACATGCTGCGGTCGCCTTTGTCCTGGAACGTGTACATTTCCTTCTCGACGATGTCCGTCGTCTCCCCCACACCCCGCTGGAACAGCTCGGTATGCTCGAAGATCGGCGAACGAATTTCCTTGTAATTGAACCGGGCGCAAATGTCCCTGGCCTTCTCCTCGATGTACTGCCACTTCTCTACGACACCCGGCAGCAAATCCTGCGTTCCTTTCGGCTTTTGAATGCTCATGCGCTCCACCTCCAAAATAAAAATCCCCCGCCGCCGACAACATGTGTCAGGGACGAGGGATGTGATTATCACCCGTGGTACCACCCAAATTCGCACCCGGCTAATAACAGCCATGGCACGCGCTCATGCGGTTAACGCCCGCCTACGCAATCCGGCTAATGAACTCGATATCGTCGTTCACCGGCTGTTCTCCGGGATGTCATTCATTCGTGCATTGCCGGAAAGCTTGCAGCCTAGGCTCTCCTCTCTGGGGGCATGGGGACGAATTACTAATTCCCATCAATGAATCCGAAACTATTAGTTAAGATTCTAACCTTGCCGCATGGCAAAGTCAAGCCCGCCCGGCAAATATTGTGCTAAAATGTACCATAGATCGACTTTACGGATGAGGAGGGAACAAGATGGAGCTTGTAGGCCATTGCGTATCGTGCGGAGCCCCGGTCTATTGCAAAGACGGATTCCTGGACGGGGTATCCGAGAACGGACGGTTATATTGCCACGAATGTTACAACAAGGACGACGGCGAAGACGATAAAGAAAAGAGCCTGCAGCAATAGGCTGCAGGCGTTCAAGTCGTTCTATATCAAAAAAGGGGGTCGAGATTCATTATATCCACCCAATATTAAGACAAGATGAAAGTAACATTACAATTTGATTACAAAGTCTAGAACGATTAACGGAGCCGGCGTTCCAGCCACGCAAAGGCGGCCTCCCGAGCGTAGTAGGGGAACGAATGCGGACCTACTCCGAGGAGGGAGACGAACGATTCCGGCTCCGCTTCCAGGAATTGATACACTTCGCCGATGCGCAGCAATCCCGAAGCGATCGCCGGCCAATGCGGGAAGATCGCGTCTTGCTGCGTAGACCAGTTGAAGAACGGAACCGGTGCCGCAATCGCGGCCGCTTGATGGAATTCGAACGGGATCGTCCCGTCCCTTAGATAGTCGCTTACCTTCGGCATATGGCTGAACCATTCGGGCCTTAATCCCCATCGTCCCGGATTAGGATCGCCCGCGAAAGTACTGAAGCCGCAGCTGCTGACTGTCGCTTTCACCCGATCGTCGAAAGCGGCGAGCAGGAAAGCGTTGTAGCCGCCTAGCGAATGCCCGATCGCTCCGATCCGGGTTCCATCCACGGCGGACAAGCTCTGCAGTACGTCGAGCCCCAGCTGATGATCATAGAGCATCTTGCCCATCATAGACCAGGCAGGATAGCGTTCCTGGAACGGAGCGGTCTGATAAGGCTTCATGCCGGGGTAGATCCGTTCGCCTGCGCTCAGCACATCGGGAGCGAACACGACGAACCCGCGGCTCGCGAGCTCCCAGCCGAACCGCATATCCGGTCGTCCGCTTACGCCGGCGACCTCGTCTTTGCCTTGCGGAACGGTTTGGTGCAGAGCCATAATTCCGGGTACCGTGTGACCGCCTTCCAGGACGTCCGGACGGGCAATCATGTAGGCCGGGACGCGGTCGCCGTCCCAGCTCGTGTATTTGAGCTTCTGCAGGACGATCCCTTCCACTTGCGTCGATTCGAGCCACTCCACCTCCGGCTGAATTCGCTCCGGGAAGGGACCCATCGCTTCAAGCACCGCCTCCCGAATCGATTCCGCCCGCTCGGCCCAAGCCGCACGCTTGTCCTCAAGCGCTGCTGCCCGATCCAATCCTTCCAACAAATCGAATAATTCAGCTGAATCCCCGATCTCTTTTAATGAATACGCCATCCCATTATCGCCTCCTCTAGATCCTACTATAGGCAAATTAAGGGGAACAGGGAAGGATAAATTACCGGTCACTTACATGTGCTTATTGGTGTTACGTAAAATAAAGCCCCGCTTGGCAGATTCTCGGCCTTACGGGGCTCTTGCTTAGGATTTCACTTTGTTCACCAAGTCGCGAATCATCATGTATGTGTCACCGTTGTTCAGCTTCGCCTTATCGGCGATGCCGTCAACCGTTTCTTTTTTCAAGTAGCCTTTCGCCTGAAGCTCCTGCACGGCTTGCTCTGCGGTCACACTGAGACCGGCGACCTTGGCGATCGTAAGCGCCGCCTGATCGAGCGTCAGAGCCGCTTTGGCCGGATCCTGAACGCCCGCAATCGCGGAAGTTGCATCCCCCGACAGCTTCAGCACCCGCTTCGCGCCCTGCGTCAGGTTGACCATCCGCTGCGGATTGGAAGCCGGGTCCATGTTGAAGCCGCTGTTGTCGTAGCCGCCGATGACGAGCCCCATACTGACGGCGGTCTTCAGCCCTTCGTACGACTTGCTCTGCATGAACGCCTGCGGCTTCGGCGTATAGGCCTTCAACACCATGCCTTGCTTGTTCAGCTGGTCCTGCAGCGCGGCGATATCGTCCTTTGAGGCGGACAGCTGACGGAACGTCATGCCCTTGTCGATGGCGAGCTTGGCGGCGGCGCCGGCCGCTTCCCCTGTCGCCATGCCCACAGGGATGACGCGTGCGCTGCCGTGCGGCAGCGTATCGAAGCTGGCCGAGCGTCCGACGACGAGCAAGCCGTCGACCTTCTGCGGCACGATGGAGCGGAACGGGATCGCGTACTTTTGCGGATGGCTCATGACCGCTCCATTATCCGTCGGCGAGATCCGTTGGATATCGACCGAGTACGAGCCTAGTGCGATCCGATCCCATTGGTCGCGGTTCTCCATGACGTCCACCATCGTCAGCCGGTATTCGCCCTGCATATGACGCGTCTCCCGCACATACAGCTCAGGAGCCGTTCCGTCCAGCTCGAGTCCGGCGAATTCCGGGTACAGCTTTTTCATATGGTCCACGACGAACGGCAGTTCCTTCTTGCCGATCTCGAACGCTTCCGCGCGGGATTTCGGGTCGAGCCCGTCGATCCCGAAGATTTGCAGGGCGTTAATGAGGATCGTCTCGTCATTTTGACGGCCGATGTTCAAGCCCCGCATTTTGACGCGCTCTTTGTTCTGAGCCGGGTATTGCTGCATCTCCCCATAACCCCACGCACTCAGCTCGTTGGCGTCGGTACCGTCGTTGCCGTCATTCTTCAGATGCTTCTTCACTTGCTCCCATACTTCAGGGGTGACGTTCTTCAGCTTGAACACGAGCGTAACCGCCATGCGAGCTTCCTTGTCGCCCAGATCCTCGCGCCCGATCGTGAACGGCACGCCCGCCGCGGCGGCGATGTCCGCATCCTGAGTCGCGTCGATAACCGCTTTTGCTTTGACCGTCGTAACGCTGCCGTCGGCCTTTGTAATCGTCAGGCCCGTCACTTGCTTGTTGCCGCCGGCTCCATTTTCCGTAATCGGGTCCATCGCCTTCGCTTTCATGTATAGGTCGATGTTTTTCTCATTCTTCACCATCCGGTAGAATGCATTGGCCGCCGTTATCACATCGAACGAGTCGCCTTCGACCTGCTTGTACCATTCGGAGAACAACCCTTTGTTCAATATATCATCCTTACCGCCGGGTAATATTCCTTTTCCTTCGGAATCATAGTTATGGTCGAGGCTGTTCAGCCAGCCGAGCGTCATCAATCCGCCGAGAATCTCGCGGTCGCGCCCGTCGACCAACAACGTCTTGAGCCCGTTGCGCGCGGCGGACACAGCCGTCACGACACCTTCGGGATCCGTACCTACAACGATGAGATCATAATGGTCCTTCGGCTGCTTGACCCACTCTACCTTCTCCAACACCTTCGGGTCGCCCACCGTTTGCTTGTCCTGCGTCAAGTAAAAGAACGCCCCGACCCCAATCAATGCCGCAACAATTAGGAAGCCGATAAAAAGATAAACATTCCTTCGGTTTTGCTTTCTGCTCACGTAATGATTCTCTGCCATCTGCATCCACCCTTATTAAAAGTCCCGGGGTCCCCGCAAAGTAAATCTTACATCACTTTGTTGGGGAGCCTCTTGAAGTGTACCATATTCGTGCAGGAAAATGAATGCAGCCCCGGTTTTACCGGGCTTTGACAGGAGAGCGCGTCCACTCTGTCGGCCAATCCGGTACTTTTCTCCTCTCCACCCGATCGGAATATCTATTTTCTAAAATACTGCAAAAAGCCCGGTTCGACTTTCGTCGACCGGGTCTTGCTGTGAGCCGGCTTTAGGCTAGATAGCGGCGCAGCTCCAGGGGGCTGTTCCTGATCAACCCCGCGATGAGTCCGGCAACGGTCTCAGCGCCGAGCCGGCAAAAATGGGTATCGTCCTGCTTTCCCTCGGGGTACGCCGGATACGCTCCCGGTTCCAGCCACAGGAACAGCTCCCGGGAACGGGCCGCTCCCCATTCGCGATACAAGTCCAAGCTCGCTTGGCTCAGCTCGAGCAAGGGCACGCGACTGTCGTGCGCCAGCTGCCGCACGGCCTCCGCATACGGGCCATGCGTAGGCGCATGCCCCCCGTCCGCGGTCACTTCGCGACGCTCGACCGGCGTGAGCAAGACGGGGTACGCCCCTTTGCTGCCGGCGTCCTCGACGTAACCCCGAAGGTACGAGGGGAATGAGCTCCCCGGATCCGTATGCCGGTTCGGATCGTCCTTCGCATCGTTGTGGCCGAACTGGATCAGGACGTAATCCCCGGCTCGCAGCTCCTGTACGAGGGAATGCCAATGTCCTTTTTCCAGGAAGCTCTTAGAGCTGCTCCCGCTGACGGCTCGATTCCGGACCTCCACCAGCGGCTGGAAAAATCGGCCGATCGCTTGCCCCCATCCAGAGAGAGGCTCCCGTTCTTGGGCATAGCTGGCCGCTGTGGAATCGCCCGCGACGAACACGCGAAGGGACGGACGCTGCTGCAGATTCATGCGCTCCCCACTCCTCCTAGGATTGTTATTTTTTCTGGGCGGCCAAATATTTCTCCGCTTCATCCTGAACGAGGCGCAAAGCGGTATTCACGTCGGTCTGTCCGGTGACGATGCCGGGGATTTGACGGGTCAAGATGTTGAGCAAATTGCTGTCGTACGTGCTTTTGTAGGACATTTCCGCCAAGTCGTTATAGTACAGCGCCCTCCAGTTCTTGTCCTTGTAAGGGCTCTCCGAACCGATCGCCTGCTTGACGTTCTCGTCGTTCAGCACCGTCATGGCGCCTTCCTTCGAATACTGCATCTGCGCCTCGACCGAGGTCAAATACTTGATCACTTCCATCGCCATGTCGGGATGCTTCGACATTTTGGTCACCGCGAACACGCGCGGCGAGGTCATCGTGCCGACCTTCGGCCGGTCCTTGAACACCGGCAAGGAGACAAGGTCCCAATCGATCTTCGCCACGTGCTGCGGCCCGTCGAACGGAAATGTGGAATTGAACACCATCATCGCAAGCTCTTGGGTGGCGGTCATCTCCGTGTAGTACGGAACGGCTTTCTTCGCCTGGGTCCAGTCCTTGTATGTGTTCGTAGCGAATGGCTTATAATACGTGTCGATCAGCGTCTGCCACCGTTCGTCTTGAAACGTGGGCTTCTGCGTCTTCGGATCGATCAGGGGCAGGGACAGCTGGTTTTGGCGAAAAATATGGGTCGGCGACGCGGAGAAGCCCATATAGTTGACCCCTCCGCTGTTCTTGGTCAGCTTCTGGTTCAGCTCGGCGACCTCCTCCCACGTCATGCCGTCCTTCGGATAAGAGACGCCCAGTTTATCGAAAATGCCTTTGTTGTAGTACAGCACTTGGATCACGTTCGTGACCGGCAAAAACCACAGCTGGCCATCGCCCATCCGGCGAATGCCTTCAATCGTCCCTTGCTCGAATTTGCTCAAGTCGATACCGTGCTTCCGGATCAAGTCGGTCATGTCCAGCTGCGAGTCCGTGGCGACCAGTGTGGCGGGGATCGATTCGATCGTCGCGCTGACCAAGTCCACATGCTGGCCAGCCGCGATCAGGTCCGGCAGCGTCGCCCCCTCCTTGCGCTGGATGAATTTGAGCGTGACATTCGGGAACTTCTTTCGTATGCGGTCGCCGTACAACGCATTGAACGTCTCCTCCGCCCCTCCGCCGAGGTCTTGTACGACCAGCTCGACCGGCTCGGCGAGCGGATTCGGCGAGGCCGTCCCCGGGGAGGACGTTGCCGCGCCCTCGTTCGGATTCGCGGACTGGCCGCAAGCTCCTACAACCAGCAGACCGGCCAACAGCAGCAGCGACATCCCTTTTTTACGCCATAAGAACATGATCAAAATCCCGCCTCTCGTTTTGGTTTGTGAACCTGTGGTTTCATTTTGATAGAAATCGATTACTGTTCGCGTAAAAAATAAAGAATACGAATTCCTATAATCAGTACCTGATGAATAAGAGCTTAATAGCGCTTTCACTCCGATTATAGTATACGTATTCTCAAATTGTAAATAAAAACATGCGACTTCAGCCCAGTATTTTTCTCGTCGACTGGCGGACGACCAAATCGGGCTCGATCACCATGCGCACGCACGCCGGCACGTAAGGCCCGTCGGCGCGGCCGGCGTTTGGCTCCGCCTCGGCGGCCTCCTCGCGCCGTCCGCTCAGAATGTCCACGGCGGCGGCGGCCAACCGACCGATATTGGGCCCCACGACGGTCAACGGCACGTCCAGGAGCTCCTCCATCTCCGGCACATCATCGTACACGATGAGCGACATCTCCTGCGGAATGGCCACTCGCAGCCGGCGCAGCCATTTCAGCACCTGGAAGAGCACTCCCTGGCTGTCGAGGATGAGTGCGGTCGGCCGTTCCCCCTCCGCCCGCCCGAACAGCTCCAGAACGGCTTGCTCCGGGACTTTCCCCGACGGCTCGCGCTGAATGAAGTAGTCGGGATGATGCTCCATGCGGAATTCCACCATACCCTGCATGAAGCCCGTCAGCTTGTCAGAGGCATGGCCGATGAAGCTGATCCGGCGGTGGCCGTACTCCGCCAAATGCCGCACCGCCTTGTATACGCCGGCTTGGCGGTCGATCTCGATCCGATGCGCGCCCTCGAGATCCGCTCCTCCCATCAGCAGCAGCTCGCCTTGATACGCCTCCCTCGCGCGGAGGAAGGCCATGTCCGGCCTCCAGACGGCCGATTCCCAGAACAGGATCCGGTCGACGAAATGCTCGTTGAACGTATGCACCGCCACAGCCGGATTCGCTACGGACACCAGAAACGTCAGCCCCCGATTCGTCACTTCCTGCTGGATGGCGTGACAGAGATGGTAGTAGAACAAGCCTTCCGTGCGCGGCCAGATCAGGCCGATGCAGTCAGACTGGCGCGTCGCCAGCCGCTTCGCCGCCAGGTTGGGCACATAGTTCAGTTCTTTGGCGATTTTAAGAATACGCATTCTCGTTTCTTCGCTGACGCCGGGTTCGTTGTTCATGGCCTTGGATACGGTAGGCTGGGTGACTCCGGCCAGCTTGGCGATATCTTTCACCGTGATTCTCATGCGACAGGGCCTCTTTTCGAAATTGTTGTGCGACACCGTATACTATAGCGCACTTCCCCCGTTTTTGCACTCGATGAAAAAAGTCCGACCCGCGTCGGTTGCGACTCGGGTCGGACTTGAACCTGGATGGCGGCTCGTCTGCGATTGGAAGATTAAAACGTGCTGGCCGGCGTCGTGCTCGGGCACCAGCGCGACGTGCGCAGGAAGTCGAAGAGCGCCTCCTTGGCCCGCTCGGTGCCGATGTAGTACAACGCTTCCGCCGCATGCGCTCGGACGTAGCGGTTCTCGTCGTCCAGCGCGGATTCGAGCGCGGGTACGGCCGGTTCGCCGGCCGCACCCAGCATGGACAGCGCTAGGCCGGCCATGAACCGCACTTGATCGTCCGCATCCTGCAGGGCGCCAGCAAGTGCTTCCGCGCAGGCGTCGGCGCGCGAACCGTTGCCGGTGCCGATGCGCCCCAACGCATCGACCGCCTCCGTCCGCACGCGCGGTGAAGCGTGCGTCCGCAGCAGCCGCGCCAGCGCGGGCACGGCCTCGGCGGCTGCCTCACGCAGCTCGCCCAGGGCGAAGGCCGCCTGCGCGGCCACATCTTCCGGGCCGCTGTCCAGCGCGGCCAGCAGCCCTTCCACCGCCGCGCCCCCGGCGGCGGTCAAGCCATACGCGGCCGCGCGCGACGCGGGCCGCGAGCCTTGCTGCAGCGCGCCGAGCAGCGCTGCGGTCGCCTGCGCGCCGCCGAGGCGCGCGAGCCCGTAGGCGGCGTTCAGCGCCGCCGGTTCATGCGCGTCCTCGAGCGCGTGCGCGAGCGCGGTGACGACGTCGCCGTAGGCGCTGCGGCCCTCGGCGAGGCCGGACAGCGCCAGCCGGTCGGCCGCCTCAGTTCTCGCCTGCGGCTCCCCGGACGCCAGCGCGGCGAGCCATGCCCGCGCTTCGTCGTCCGTGAACGGACGAGGCGCTTCGTCGCGCAGAGCGTCACGGCCGGTCAGCCAGTTCCACGTGTCGCGCCAGATGACCTCAGCCGATTCGACGCATGCCGGCAAATTCGCCGGGGTTACCCATTCCGGCTCGCGATGGTCCCAGCTCGCTTCCACAGGGGCTTGGGTCCGCATGAATTCGAATTTCAGCATGAACCGCTCCTGCCCCGAAATGTTGGCCGTAGACCGGTGCCAAATATCGTAGTGGATCAGAGCGAATGTCCCGGCCGGGCCGGCCGCGGTCTCTTCGTGCAGATCGTCCGATTCGAAAGTGCGGCTGGCGTAATAGTGCGTTCCCGGCATGACGCCCGTGGGGCCAAGCTCCGTCGGGGTATTTTGCGGGAAATACATGACCATCGCCCACCAAGGCCGGTGGTTGCGCATCCGCTTGAAGCCCCAGTAGCTGTCCTTGTGCCAGCCTCCCGGCTTCGGCGAGTTATTGTAATGGCCGTGACGATGGGCGTGCATCATATAGCCGGGCCCCAATACGCTCGTAAGCGCGCCCTTGATCACGGGATGATCGAACACCGTTTGCAGCTCGCGGATACGCGGGTACAGATTATTGCCCGGGTTGCCTTCGTTTTTGTACACCTCGCTCAGTTTGCCGTACAGCTGCTCATGAAAGGCGGGGGAGAAGTCCGTGTTCAGAATCAAAAAGCCTTGTGCAATGAATTGCCGCATTTGTTCATCCGTTAAATAACGCAGTTCCTGTGCCATGCGCGTGTTCCCTCCGATTTCAGTTGGAATGGGATCCGTTAGGATCGCTTTCCCTTTTAGTGTACTGAGGGAACCGTGCGAGCAAAATGGAGGAAGCTTACCTGCATTTGCACAAAAATAACCTGATTCCGATTAAGGGACCTGAACGACGAACGGGACGGTAAACACTTGGCCGTTATGCTGGAACTGCCCCCAAATTTTATAGATGCCGCTCTTCGGGAACGTCGTCATGAACTTCGCGTCCGGCCCTTTCGCTTTCTCCTCGGTCGGATGTACGTGGAGATACTGTTCTGCATCGGCGCTTAGGATGACGACATGCCCTACGGCGCCCAAGTATGGCTGCAAATCCGTGATCGGCTGCTTCGTCTTCTCCTCTACGATCCGAAACGTGAGGTTCGCTTGCATGCCGGCCATCAGGTGATCGATCGTAAGGGTGACTTGTTTCCCCGCGACCGAACGGGTCAAATCCTTATCCGGTACAATAGGAGCCGGTGCCGGCTTCGTTCCGCCAACCGTAATCCGCTCGCTCTTGGTAACCGCGGATCCTCCGGTCGGGACATAATCGGCAAACAGCTTGTAGCCGCCGGGAGCCGGGAATTGCGTATCGATCTCGAACCGGCCCTTCTCCTTGTATTCCGGGTGGATGTGGTTGAAATACGATAAATCGTCGCTGACCACAATCAAATGCATCTTCTTCTCGTGGCTGATGTCGAACTTCTCGACGGCTGCGCCCTTGTCATCTTGAATGGCAATGGATACCTTCGTATCCGATTTCGCCTGCGGCGTCTCGCTGGACAGCTTCCAAACCGCCTTCGTCTTATCGGCTTCGGCTCCTGCCGAAGAGGCCGGCGCAGAATCGCCGTGCCCCCCATGGCCATCCGTCGTCTCCTTGCCGGATTTGGCGCAAGCCGACAGCACCGTCAAAGCGACCAGCAGCATTAGCAGCATGATTCGTTTCATCTCGTTATTTCCTCCTAAACTATCGTTCGGATGTTATCCCAGCTTAATGCGCTGCAGACGGAGCGCGTTCAATACGACCGAGACCGAGCTGAGCGCCATGGCCGCTCCGGCGAGCCAAGGGGCAAGCAGGCCGATCGCCGCGATCGGGATGCCGATCATGTTGTAAGCGAGCGCCCAGAACAAATTTTGCTTAATGTTCGTCATCGTCTTCCGGCTCATGAAGATCGCGTCGGGGATGCTGTTCAGATCTCCCCGCATCAGCGTCACGTCGGCCGCTTCCATCGCCACGTCCGTGCCGGTGCCGATGGCCATGCCGATATCGGCCGTCGCTAGCGCCGGGGCGTCGTTGATGCCGTCGCCTACCATGGCAACCAGCTTGCCTTCGCCTTGCAGACGGCGCACCTCATTCGCTTTGCCCTCGGGAAGCACCTCGGCCAGCACCTTGTCGATGCCCGCTTGCGCTGCGATAGCACGCGCGGTCCGCTCATTGTCTCCGGTCATCATGACGACCTCGAGACCTAGCTCCCGCAAGCGAGATACAGCTTGTCGCGACGTTTCCTTCAGCGTATCGGCCACGGCCACGACAGCCGCCAGTCTACCGTCGACGGCAACGAGCATCGCCGTCTTGCCTTGCTGCTCCAGCAGCTCCATGTCGGCTTCGGCCAGAGCGCCCGCGAGCGCAATGCCGCTCCGCGCCATGAGCTTCCGCGTGCCGATGAGCAGCTCGCGGCCTTGGACGACGGCTTGCACACCATAGCCGGGAATCGCTTCGAACCGTTCCGCATTCGGCAGCTCCAAGCCGCGCTCTCTTGCTCCGGCTACGATCGCTTCAGCCAATGGATGCTCCGAATTCCGTTCGGCGGCGGCTACCCATGTGAGCAGCTCCGACTCGTCCCAGCCTTGCTCGACCAGCACGTCGGTCAGCTCCGGCTTGCCCTTCGTGATCGTGCCGGTCTTATCGAGCACGATCGTCTGAATCCGATGGGTCGCCTCCAGATGCTCGCCGCCCTTGAACAGAATACCGAGCTCGGCGGAACGCCCCGAGCCTGCCATGATGGAGGTCGGCGTCGCCAGACCGAGGGCGCATGGGCAAGCGATGACGAGCACCGCGATTGCTTTCTCCAAAGCTCCGGAGAAGTTGCCCGCCTCTACGAAGAAATACCAGACCAGGAAGGTCACTAGGGCAATGCCCACTACAATCGGGACGAAAATGCCGGAAATCTTATCGGCTACACGCTGGATCGGCGCCTTCGACCCTTGCGCCTCCTCGACGACCTTAATGATTTGCGCCAGTGCGGTTTCTTGACCCACCTTGGTCGCCCGAATCTTCAGCACGCCATACTTGTTAAGAGTCGCTCCGATCACGGGGTCGCCGGCCGACTTCGACACCGGGATGCTCTCCCCGGTCAACATCGCCTCATCCACGGAAGAGTCGCCTTCTACGACTTCGCCGTCCACCGGAATTTTCTCGCCCGGCTTGACGATGACCAGGTCTCCGACCCGTACGTCTTCCACGCGAACTTGCAGCTCTTGTCCGTCCCGCTCTACAAGAGCCGTCTTGGCCGCAAGCCCCATCAGCGTCTTGATCGCTTCCGAGGACCTCCCCTTGGCCAATGTCTCGAACAGCTTGCCCAAGAGCAAAAGGGTGATGAGCACGGAGCTCGTCTCGAAGTATAGGTCGACACCGTGCATATGTCCGGCCTTATAAGCATCGAGTGTCAAGTAAAGGCTGTAGAAGTAGGCCGCCGATGTACCGAGCGCCACGAGCACGTCCATGTTGGCGCTCCCGTTGCGCAGCGCCTTGTAGGCGCCGGTATAGAACGGCCAGCCGATCAAGAACTGAACCGGCGTCGCCAGGACGAGCTGGAACCATGGGTTCATGAACAGCTCAGGCACCCAAATCCACGAGGTGAAGGAGAAGTGGCCCACCATCGCCCACAACAGCGGGAACGACAATACTGCCGAGGCCACCAGCTTCCATGTATGCTTGCGAATTTCTTCCCGGCGCGCTTCCGCCCGGCTGCTCCTCGCTTGTTTAAGCTCCGCCTTGTACCCGAGCTGCTCGACCTTCCGGATCAAGTCCTCCACTGTGACTTTGCCTGGGACGTAGGCTACGTGCGCCGATTCCATCGCCAGATTCACGCTCGCCAGCGAGACACCTTCGAGCTTGTTCAGTCCTTTCTCTATACGAGTGGCGCAAGCCGCGCAAGTCATTCCCGTAATATCCAACGTCGTTTCTTCCGCCTGTACCGCTTTCGTGCTCGTCGTGCTCATCGCGTTCACCTCTCTGCATGCTCTTGTGTCTTATACAATACCCCTATAGGGTATATTGGATTCCGAGAAAAAGGAGGCCCCTACCGGCGCCCCCTGTTCGCCTTCACGCGTTATACAACATCATAGCCTTGCTCTTCGATCGCATCCTTGATCGCTTGCAGCGTCACCGACGATTCGTCATAATCGACCGATACCGACTTGGCCGACAGGTTCACCCTCGCCGTCGCGCCGAGCGCCTTCACAGCGCCTTCTACCGAGTTCACGCAATGCCCGCAAGACATTCCTTCCACTTTCAGCTCCACTTTTTGCATCCCGATTGCCTCCTTATTCGTTATTTCATCAATTTATTGACCGTCACCATAAGCTCATTGATAATATCCGGATCTCCGGCCTGTATTTTCTCCACGACGCAAGACTTCATATGCCCTTCCAGCAGCAGCTTGCCTACGCTGTTCAGCGCGGATTGAATCGCCGCGATCTGATTCAGCACGTCGTCGCAATACGTGTCCTTCTCGATCAATCCTTTGACTCCGCGAATTTGGCCCTCGATACGGTTCAATCGAGCGACCAGATTGGCTTTCAATTTATCCGAATGGTGGCTCTTGCGTTCTCCTCCGGAATCGGCGCCATCGGTAGCGCAGTGATCGTGCTCATTTACTTTGCTCGCTTGTTCCATATCCGTTATCACCTCTTATCTACAATTTACTATACCCCCAGAGGGTATGTCAACCACATTTATTACTATACCCCCCTAGAGTATATTTGTCAACAAAAAAAGAACAGCTATTTTTCGAATACTGACCCTTACTGCGAAAGGGGATCGAGCCGTGTCCGTGCGTAGCGTAACGGGAGCCTGTAATCACGTTCTCTTATGGTTTCCAAAACAGCTCCCGATATCCGGTCGGCGACAACCCCGCGTGTTTGCGGAAAAAACGCGAGAAATAGTACAGCTCCATCCCGACGGCTCGTGCCACTTCCGAAACCGAAAGCTCCATATCGGCCAGCAGCAGCCCCATCGCCTTCTCAATCTTCAAGTTGTTGATGTATTGAATAGGGGACACGCCGACGAGCTCGTGGAAATAGCGGATGAAATAGTTCGGATGAAAATGAACGAGCTCCGCCAAGTCGGCTACGCTGATCGGCTCGTGCAAATGCGTCTCCACGTAGCTCAGCACCGTTTGCAAATGATGCATCTTGTGCTGCTCTGCCGGGATGCGGCTGCCGCCCCGTTCGGAGGCGCGCTCCAGGAACATCGCGATGATCTCGAGCAGAATCGCTTTTTGGTGCATGACCGCCGTGAAGCTGTCGCTCTCGTAGTGCCGGGTCAGCTGCTCGAACAATTCCGCAACCTTCGTCTTCTCCTCGACATCGATATACACGGGGAGCCCAAGCAGCCGAAATAAATCCCGCTCCCCAACCTTGGCTGTGAAGTGGCACCAATGCTTGCCGAACGGATCGCGGTCCTCCATGGCGTAGTAGGATTGCTTGAGCCCGGAAGGCATGACGAACAGCTGGCCCGGCTTCGGATAGTAAGTCTGCCCGTCAATGACGAGGCCGCCCTCGCCTTCCACAATGTAATAGAACCGGCAGAAGTCCGGCACAAAATCAAGCTGCCGCCACCTCTGATTCACCTTGGTGTAAGCGGCGAGCGACAGCGTCACCTGGACGTTCGCAATCACATTGCGCAAATAAGCCCACGCGGGTGCACGCGTACCCATCGGTACCCCTCCTACGATGCGTCAACCGTAAGCGTCAGCCTGTCGTTTTGCTTGGCAGCGCGTAAGCTTCGTCGAGCAGCTTCAGCTTTTTGTCCAAATATTCCTTGTAGGCTTGGTTGTAAACGGAAGGCTCCTTCGGATTCGGGAACCGTTCGATTCGGCGGTGCTCATTACCGTCCGCGTCGGTCTCTTTGGCGAACAGCACTTTGCTCACCGCTCCGCAGCCGACTCCGATAATCGTCTGCCGTTCCTCCATCATCACGATGTTGTACAGGCTTTCCCGGCCCTCGAGCGAGTATCCTACGTTCTCCAGGTTCCCCAGCATGTTCTTCTGCCGGTACAAGTAATATGGCACGTACTCGTGCTCCTCCATGAACTGATTCGCCATATCCATCATCTCGCCGATCTCGTCGCGTTCCGCCACCTCGTATTGATCGCGGTTCTTCGTCATCTTGGACGCGCGCTTGAAGGACAACGTATGCACGGTGAGCGACTCCGGCAGCAGCTTCGCCGTCTCGTCCAGCGTATACCGGAACTCCTCGACACCTTCGTTCGGCAACCCGATGATGAGGTCCATGTTGATGTTGTCCATGCCCATCTCGCGGGACAGCACAAACTTCTCGATCGTCTCCTCCACTGTATGGTGGCGGCCGATTTTGTCCAGCGTCAGCTGGGTGAAGCTCTGGGGATTGATGCTGATGCGGTCCACATTCCACTTGCGCATGACGCGCAGCTTGTCCGGCGTGATCGTGTCGGGGCGGCCCGCTTCTACGGTCAGCTCCCGCACCTTGTCCATCGCCGGGAACGAATCGTGCAGCGTCACGAACAGCGCGTCCATCTCTTCGGCCGTGATGCTCGTCGGTGTCCCTCCGCCCCAGTAAATGGTCGTGATGCCGAGCCCGGCTTGCTTCAGCCAACGTCCGGTCTCGCGAATCTCATGATGGAGCCCATCAAGGAACGAATTCACCGAACCGTTGTTGCCCCGAATGTCGTACGCCGGAAACGTACAATAAGCGCATTTCGTCGGGCAGAACGGGATACCGATGTAGACGCTGACCTCGTTATCCATCTCAAAGAGATCGGGGATCACCTTCAGCTGGCGTTCGGCGATATCGGCCAGCAGCTTCGCCTTCGCGTCGCTCAGCAAATACTCTTCCTGCAGCAGACGGATGCTCTCCTCCCGGCTGTGTTTCATCAGCAGATTGTGCATGAGCTTCGTCGGCCGGACGCCGGTGAGGATGCCCCAAGTCATGCTGAGCCCCGTCAACTGCTCCAATACCTGAAGCATGGTCGAGCAAAGAACTCTCTTGATCTCTCGCGCTTGCCCTTCCGGCGACCGGCTGTTTAGTTTGCGCGCTTCCTCATGCGTGTAACGCTCCCCATCCTCTCGCAGCGACTCAAGCGTCACATGAGCGTTCGCTTTGGCGGTATCAGGCTGCATTTCGAGGGTGAGGGTCATGCGCCATTGCGGTTGCCCTTCTCCCTCGCTGTTATCAGCCACCTCAGCGGCATGGACTGCACCTTGCTTGGCATCGTCCTCCGCGTACTGCAGCTCCACCTCTTCATAGAACAGCTTCCATGTATGAAAAATGTCCATCCGGTATCCGGTAAACCCGTTTTGAACAATAAGTGCCTTCATGCCCTCTTAACCTCCTCTAACAAGCTTGCCACCCGTCCAGTGTACCACAGCTAAACCTAAAAATCCTCTACCGTGGCGGTAGAGGATCTGGACGATTAAGCCAAATGGCGACCGTTCACCTGATAGGTCGACGCGGCGACATTTTCACCGATGCCGAGCCTGCCGCCCACTCCTGGGCGCTCTCCATTGTGAAGGCGGCTCCGTGCAAGCCGATAGACTGGTGCATGTCGTTGTGCAGCAGCCGGTTGTCGGCCTGGAGTACGATCGTTTCTTTCTTCGCGTGACGCATAGTCCGGCTCTCCTTGACGAGTTGGGCGGGATGCCGGAGGCACCCGGCCCGATTACGCCTAGTGTTGCCATTCCGGGGAGCGCCTATGCTTCAGCTGCAACTATTTGCTGTCTACCACGAGTGTGACCGGCCCCCAGTTCGTCAGCTCGACGTCCATCATCGCGCCGAATCGGCCGGTCGCGACCTGCACGCCTTGCTCGCGCAGATGAGCATTGAACCGCTCGTACAGCGGTTCCGCCAGCTCCGGCCGGGCCGCCGCCATGAAGTTCGGCCGCTTGCCCTTGCGGACGTCCCCGTACAATGTGAACTGGGACACCGACAACGCCTGCCCGCCTACATCGAGCAGGGACAAGTTCATCTTGCCCTCGGCGTCTTCGAAGATGCGGAGCCCGGCGATCTTCTCTGCCAAGTAGCGCGCATCGTCTTCGGTATCGGTGTGTGTCACGCCGACAAGCAGCACGAGTCCGCTCTCGATCTGGCCGACGACATCGCCGTTCACGGTCACCCGGGCTTCCTTGCTTCTCTGGACTACTACTCTCATCGCTTCTACCCCTGCATAATTCTTTGGACGGAATAGACGTCCTTCACACGCTTGATCTTCTCCACGACCGATTGGAGGTGGTCGATATGCTTGATCAGGATCGTCATATGAATGATCGCCATCTTGTTCTTGTCCGAGCGTCCGGAGACGGCCGAGATGACGGTCTTGCTCTCCGAGACGGCCTGCAGCACTTCGTTCAGGAAGGCACGGCGATCGTGGCCCGTAATCTCGATCTCGACGTGGTAATTCGACTCGACGGTCGATTCCCACTCCACGTCGATCATCCGGTTCAGGTCGTCCTCTTCCCCCGCCGGGATGTTCGTACAGTTGCTGCGATGCACGGACACACCCCGACCGCGGGTAATGTAGCCGATAATCTCGTCGCCCGGCACCGGGTTGCAGCACCGCGCGAAGCGCACGAGCAAGTTGTCCACGCCCTTCACCCGCACCCCGTGCGTTGGCCGCGACTTGCGCTCCGGCGATGCCGGCTTGACGTCCCGCACCTCGGACGTGAGCTCGAGCGCGTACTGCATCTCTTCCGCTTCCCGGCGCATCTTCTCCGTCAGCTTCGTACAAATCTGCGCGGCGGTTATGCCGCCGAACCCGACGGCGGACAGCATGTCTTCGATGTCGTTGAAGTTATATTTTTTGCACGCCTCGAGCAGCTTCTCGTCCGTCATGAACGTGGACGGCTCCAGACCGAGCCGCTTCAGCTCGCGCTCGATCAGCTCCCGGCCTTTTTGCTCGTTTTCCTCGCGGCGTTCCTTTTTGAACCATTGCTTGATCTTGCTGCGGGCATGCGACGATTGGGCGATCTTGATCCAGTCCTGGCTCGGCCCGTACGAATGCTTCGAAGTAAGAATCTCGACGATGTCGCCGGTACTCAGTTTGAAATCAAGCGGTACGATCCGCCCGTTCACCTTCGCCCCCACGGTCCGGTTCCCGATCTCGGTATGGATCCGGTAAGCGAAATCGAGCGGGACAGACCCTGCCGGCAGCTCGATCACTTCCCCCTTCGGAGTAAAAACGAAGACGAGGTCGGAGAAGAAGTCCATCTTCAGCGACTCCATAAACTCCGAGGCGTTGCTCGTCTCCTGCTGCAGCTCGAGAATTTCGCGGAAGAAATTCATCTTCTCGCCGAACGTGCCCCCCGGGACGACTGCGCCTTCCTTGTACGCCCAGTGGGCGGCGATGCCGAATTCGGACGTGCGGTGCATGTCCCACGTGCGGATCTGCACCTCGAGCGGCTCTCCGCTCGGCCCGACGACCGTCGTGTGGAGCGACTGGTACATATTCGTCTTCGGCATGGCGATGTAATCCTTGAACCGGCCCGGCATCGGCTTCCAAAGCGTATGGATGATACCGAGCGTGGCATAACAGTCCTTGATATTATCCACGATGACCCGGATCGCCAGCAGGTCCAGAATTTCGTTGAACTGCTTGTTTCGGGTCGTCATCTTCTTATAAATGCTATATATGTGCTTGGGCCGCCCCGAGATATCGCCCTCGATCCCCATCTCGGCCAGCTTGTGGCGAATGTTCTCGATAATATCGGCGATGTATTGCTCGCGCTCGGTCCGCTTCTTCTGCATCAGATTCACGATACGGTAATATTGCTGCGGGTTCAAATAGCGCAGGGCGATGTCTTCCATCTCCCACTTGATCGCGGAGATCCCGAGCCGATGGGCGATGGGAACGAAAATCTCCAGCGTCTCATGGGCGATGCGCCGCTGGCTCTCCTCCGACTGGAACTTGAGCGTGCGCATGTTGTGCAGCCGGTCCGCCAGCTTGATGAGAATAACGCGGATGTCTTGGGCCATGGCGACGAACATTTTGCGATAATTCTCGTTCTGTTGCTCTTCCTTCGACTTGAACTGGATCTTCTCCAGCTTGGTCAGACCGTCGACGAGCATCGCGCACGTCTTCCCGAAATGCTGCTCCACCGCGCCGAGCGAGACGGTCGTATCCTCGACGACATCGTGCAGCAGGGCGGCGATGATCGACGTCACGTCCATCTGCATATTCACCAGAATGTCGGCGACCGCGAGCGGATGAAGAATATATGGTTCGCCCGACTTGCGCACTTGCCCGTGATGGGCCTTCTCGGCGAATTCGTACGCTTCTTCGATTCGTTTGAGGTCGCTCTCCTTCAGGTACGCGGCGGCCCGTTCAAGTAACTGCTCAATGCCCATCGTTAAACCCTTTCTATATCTTGCGTTCGCACGTCTATTTCTCTCATTATGCCTGTCTCGCGTCACTGCGTCAACTATCGGGGTTTTTCGCCAAAACCCGCTGGAAAAAAAGGAAAAAAGAGCCCGAAGGCTCTCTTCCCGAATCTAGTATTACGGGGGCTATTGCTCCCAATGGACGATCCCATAGGTGCTCGTCTCGGCATGCCGGATGACACCCGTTGTTGTGCCGTCCGCTTCAACGAACTTGGCCGGTACGTTTTGAATGCGTCCTTCTTTTTTGTCGAAATCGACCGCTTTTACTTTTGGTGTCAAGCTTTCCGGGACGGTAATGGAGAAGGTGACGTCCTTCTTGCCTACATCGTCCAGCTCCGCGGTCACGCTCCCCGCCTGGGCGCTTAACTCCACCGTATACGCGCCGCTTACCAGTTCTGCGCCGTTCGCTTGCACGATCGCGTTCAGAGCGTCCAGCTCGGAGCCAATCTTGCGCTCCAGGGTGAGGGCGAATTGAATGTCCGCCGCAGGAACGCCGAGCTTCTTCGCCAGCTTGGCGGTATCCAGCGCATCGGCCGGCATTTGGAAGGCGGCCGCTCCCGATTTCACCGTGAGCAGTGCATCCTTAAAGACTAATCTTGCTTCTACTAGCGCTTGTGCGGCAATCCGCACTTGGGCGACTACCGGTTGGCCAGGCACTTCTACTAGGAGTTGGTGCCCATTCGTGCCCTGCGACTTGAGCAGCTCAACGGCTCTGCGGACCATATCCGCATCGATCGTGACGATGACCGCTGGCTGACCGTTCACGACCGACGACTCGATCGTGGTGGCCGGGAGCGTTACCCCGTCCGGGCGCGCCTCCGGCGTAGCCGTGCTCACCGTCAAGCTGGCCGTTGCTTGCTTGCCTTCATAGCTGGCGCTAATGCTCACCTGGCCGGCACGGATCGCATGGATCAGAGCATTCGCTTCCACAGCAGCGACGCTATTGTTGCTGCTCTGCACAGAAGCCTGGGCGGTCACGTCTTGGCGGCTCGCGTTGTCATAGACCGCTTCCACCTTCAGCTGTGCGGTCTCGCCTACCTTGAGAGCACCGTTCGTGCCTGTAATCTCGAGGCTCACGAGCTGCGGCCGTACATAGGTGAGCGAGATTGTCTTCTCGTTCGTCAGCTTGCCGTCGACGTATACGGTGAACTTAACCGCGTTCGCTCCTTCTTGAAGCGCCACGGTTCCCGTGAAGTCCCCGTTCTGGCTGACCGTCGCCGGCGTGCCGTTCAGCTTCACCTCGACCGTCGACCCGGCGCCCATCACCTTCACGTTCCCTTGAATGCTCGGAGCAGCCGTGCTCACCGTCTTGCCGTCATAGTTAGTGAAGCCCGACAGTGCGGCCGAACGAATGTCGTCGCCCGCCTTGTACGTATTCGCCAGCAGCTGACGCTTCGTCCGGATGCCGCTGTCGTCGATCGCCGACACGACCATCCCGCCGGCCGGAATCGTGCTGTTGTTGCTGTCTGGAGCCGACCAGTTCCATGTCGAAGCTTGCGTCTTGTTCACGACGGTCGTGACTTTACCGCTCGCGTCTGCGACGACTTCTACCCCGAACTTGTTCGTTCCGGTCGACGTGCCGAACTCTTCGTTATAGACGTTCATATCGCCCGTATTCCGGTTAATGTTGTAGTAGTCCGCTTCGATGAACGATTGCGGATTCAGCGGGTTGCTCACGCCGATCTGATAATCCTTGACGTATTCCACATCGTCGATCGAAGCTTTCACGACCGGCCAGTTGGCAAGCGAGGCATCGAACAGCATGAGCCCATTCGAGCTGCCCATCGCGGTCTGGAAAATTTCGCGCTGCAGCGATGGCTCCTGCAGGTCCGCCAGCGCCATGCCCGCATACAGCGGAACTGCTCCGTTCGTGACGATCGAGTCCAGCGTGATGTAGCGTTGAATATCCTTGGTCGTGCTATAGTAAGTACCTACCATGAGGAAGTCCATGTAATTGATATAACCGGTTTTATAATATTCCGGGGTATAGATCGACTCCGTCGGGAAGCCTAACCGGCTGTCATAACGGAAGTCCGGGCTGCCCCAATGGACGCCGTTCAAGTAATACGATTCATACCAGGCGCCTACGTAGGCGGACAGTTGAATCGGCTTTTGCTTGGAAGCTTCGTATACATCCACGAGATCGTGGGTTTCTTTCACGAAGCTTGAGATCGTGCCGGAGCGGAACTCCCACCAGTCCTGGATCAGCGGGCCATCCGTCCGTTTGCCGCCTACGTAGGTGAAGATGTCGGCCGGCCAGTTGTTCAACTGCTTGCCGCGCGCTTGCAGGAACGCTTGGAATTTCGCCTTCGTCACGTCGCTGAAGTCCGCCGTTTCGTTGTCGTAACGGCCGCGGTCGAGGATGATGCCGTCGACGTCGTAGTTTTTGAGCACTTCCTCGAACGTCTTCAGCTGATACTGGCGCACTTGATCGTTAGCCGGATTCACGAACAGCACGAGCGCCCCGTTCGCCGCCCCCGCCAATCCACGTTGGCCGTAGTCGCTCTCTCTCAAGCGCTTGATGGCGCCACCATCTTCCGGACGGAATACTTGCTCCTCCCAATCGAGGTGCTGGTCGATGACGGCAAAATCTTTCTCCGCGATCGAGCCTTCCGCGAACACGTTGAATGCTGCATGCAGCTTCATGCCCAATGTATGGCTGTGCGTCACGAACAAGTCCAGCAAGTCCAGATTCGGATTCGAGCCGCTGCGGATCGGAGACGTCATCTCGCTCACGTACGGGCGGTTCGTAAACTCGTTCTTTTTGTAGGAAACGAAGCCTTCGACGCCTTTCACGTCAAACGCTACGTCGGTTACGCCCGCCTCCTTCGCTTTATGCAGGAAGTCGTACACCGCTTGGCTCGATTGCAGCTTTCTCGCATTCGAAGCCTGATCGACCCACAAAATGATTTGTTTCTCCGTGCCGAGGGACGGACGGCTGTAGACGATGACCGACTTCTTCTCCCTCACCACGTTATCCTTGGTCACAACCAGATCGATATAGTTCGGTCCGGCTGTCAGCTGCTTCTCATACGAGAAAGTCCCGTCCGCTTGCAGGGCGACCGGCTGCCCGTCTACGGTCAGCGATACTCCCGTCGAATTCGACACTTTGCCGGTTAGCGTCGTCTTAGTGTCTGTGATCGTATACATCGGCATATTGTCCAGCTGCAGGCGCGGATTGCCGCCCAGCCCCGTCATCACATCGGAGACGGACACGACATTGCCGTTCTTGCGGAGCTTGGCGATGTCCCCCACCTTGAACTTCGTGGCGAGGTACTTCTTGATGTCATAGGTCGCGTAGCTGTTATCCTGCGCCATGACCACATAGCCGCCGGTCGGAATCTCCAGATTGGTCGGGCCGGTCCAGCTCGGCGTGCCGCCGTTCACGGACGGATTGACCATCCGCGTGACATGGCCGGTGGCGTCGACTTGGATCGCGACATTGTACTGCGGAACTTCGATCGAAGGGCCGTACTCCGTCGTGAAGAGCGCGATAATGTTGCTGATGCCGGAGACGTCCTTGTCGATGTAGTTGATCCTCTTCTTCGGCCCTTCCACCACGACCGTAATGTCAAGCGGCGGCGCCTCGATCTCGATGACGTCTCCCGTTGCCGGCTCATAGACGATCGACAGCGACTGCTCCTGCAGCGGCGCACCGTCCTTGAGCAGCTTCACGACGATCGTGTTCAGGCCTTCGGTGAGCGCCACCGCTTGACTGAACGAGCCGTCAGCTTGCACAGTAGCCGCCGTTCCGCCCACGGTAACGGATAATCCCGCGTTCGGAGCATACTGCGTCACTTTGCCTTCGATGTTATATGTAGCGGTCGTTACGGTCATACCGGACTGAGTCGTCAGCAGCAAGGCCGGCTGCAGGAAGTCGGCTGCCGTGACCGTAACCCCTCCGCGCTCCAAATGAAGGGCGCTGTCGCGCAAATCGAAGAGGGATTGCCTAGGCTTTGGCGCCGTATTCCACGAGGAATCGCTCGCGATCAGCACGAAGCCGCCTGGCGGGATGTCGATATACTGATCGGCCTCCCATTGGGTCGAGCCCGACACCGGCAAGGACAGCGGACCGATCACATCGGTCGTCACGCCTTGTGCGTTCACTTGGATCGCGACATTAAATTTCTTCACAAATACTTTGTCGGTGTAGACGGTATTGTTCGTAATGCCAGCACCGCTCGTGTACAAGGCCACATAGTTGCTCTTCTGCGTCGGACTGTTGACGTTGAAGTTGACGTAGTCCACCTTCACCTGCTTGCTGCCGTCCTGCGACACGGCATAAACCGCGTCCGTCACGCTGGTGATGCCTGCGTCGTCCGCGGCCAACGCCCCAATCGGCGGCAGCAGCGTGAGCAGCAGCGCGAGGATCAGCAGCACATTCAGCTTGTACATCCGTCTTCCCATAACTTCACTCTCCCCTTAACCTATTAGAATGAGCGTACCTTGCCATTATAATTGGGAGCGGTTACACACATAAGGGAAAATGATGACCTTTTTTTGGATCATGATGACTTCTTATATATCGGCGCCTACCGCGGCGTGTCTCCCCGTGCATGAATTAGCGGATTATGGAAACGATAACATGTACACCTTTCTTACACTTCCATCATCCAAAAGGGAACCTATGAATACGACACCGACTAAAGGCGGCGCTTCGCAACCCAATCATCCGATCTCCACCGAACTGGAATCGAATATCGAATCGCTCCACTCCCGGCTGGGAGCAAGCCCTGATATCGTCATCCGCATCATGGACCCTGCAAGCGGATGTGCGGACGGCGTACGGTTTGCCTTTGTATACCTCGACGGATTGGTAGACACCGCGAGCGTCAATTATATGATCGGTGAGCTCTCCAAGAGGATTCAATCGGAGTTGCCCGAGCTGGGGAGCCCGGACGTTTTTTTCCGATTCCTCAAAGATCAGGCGCTCGCTGTCGGTGGGCTGAAAGAAGCTCGAACGCTGGAGGACGTATTCAGCTGTCTATTTAACGGCAGCACCGCGATCTTATTGGACGGTTCCACCATCGCCCTGACCGCCGATACGGTGGGCGGGAGCATGCGGGCCGTGGAAGAGCCGAGCTCCCAAACCGTCGTTCGAGGGCCGAAAGAAGGGTTCACGGAAAACGTTCGAACCAACATGGCCTTGCTGCGCCGCAAGATTAAATCGCCGGATCTCCGGTTCGACGTCAAAATTATTGGAAGCAACACCCAAACGAGTGTCGCCGTCGCATACTTGCAAGGAGTCGCGAAAGCGAAAGTGGTCGCGGAGATCCATAAACGCCTGGATTCGATCGAGACGGACAGCATTCTGGAGAGCGGATACATCGAAGAGTTTATTCAGGACTCCACGTTCTCGCCGTTTCCCACCGTTCAGGACACCGAACGTCCGGATGCGGCTGCCGCCGCGATTCTGGAAGGCCAAATCGTCATAATCGTGGATGGAACGCCGTTCGTTCTAATGGCGCCCGTCACGTTCTTCAAATTTTTTCAATCGAGCGAGGATTATTACCAGCGTCACGACATCTCGACGTTTCTGCGCATCATTCGTTACAGCTCGTTCTTCTTAACATTGCTGCTCCCCTCGCTCTACATTGCGATAACAACCTTTCATCAAGAGATGCTGCCTACCACGCTGCTGATCAGCTTGGCCGCCCAACGGGAAGGCGTGCCCTTCCCTGCCTTGTTCGAAGCGATGCTCATGGAGGTTACGTTCGATGTGCTCCGCGAGGCCGGCGTTCGCATGCCGCGCGTCATCGGACCCGCCATCTCGATCGTGGGCGCCCTCGTGTTGGGACAAGCCGCCGTACAGGCCGGCCTCGTGTCCGGGGCTATGGTCATCGTCGTGTCGTTTACGGCCATCGCGAACTTCGTGATTCCCGCTATCAGTATGGCGAATGCCGCCCGGCTGATCCGCTTCACGCTCATGATTCTCGCCGCTACGCTCGGTCTGTTCGGCATCATGTCCGGATTGATGGTGCTCCTGATCCATATGGCGGGCTTGCGATCGTTCGGGGTTCCGTATCTGATGCCGGTTGCTCCATTTGTGAGAGGAAATTTGAAAGACGTTTTTATCCGCGTTCCCTGGTGGGGGATGAATACGCGTCCCAAAGGGTTAACCTCCAACAAGGTCAGGCAAAAGCCCAATCAAAAGCCGGCACCGCCCCAAAAACAAACCGATTCGGAGGGAGGGGAGAGGGGATCATGAACCAAAAAATATCGACTGTACAAGCTACTTTGTTAGTCATGAGCACGATTCTGCCGACCGCCATTTTGACGGTTCCCAGTCATGTGGTGCGTTTCTCCAAGCAGGATAGTTGGATTTCTATCGTACTCGCCACGATGTTCGGGGTAGCGGTTGCGGCCTTAATCGCCTTGATCTGCCGGACGAATCCGAATCCGAGCTTTCTCGAGTGGCTGCGATCCCGACTGGGCCGAACGCTCAGCACAGGGATCGGCTTGTTGCTCACATACTATTATTTTTCCACGGGGCTTATCATTCTCCGGGAATTCATCAATTTTTTGAGCGAAAATGTGTTGACCCTAACACCGGCCTCCGTGCTGATTATCGTCTCCGTAGCTGTGGCGATGTATGGGGCCAGCCAGGGGATTGAGGTCATCGCGCGGATCAATCTGGTAGTCGTGATGGCCGCGTTGCTCTTTTTTACCGTGATGGCGCTATTGCTACTCAAAGAAGTTCATCCAAAATTGCTGCTGCCGATCTGGGATCAACCTTGGCACCTTATCGTTCAGGGCAGCCTAATTCCGGCCAGCTGGCTGTCCGAGGTCGCGATCGTCTTGCTGATCGCTCCGTTCCTGACCCATCCTCAGCATGCTGGGAAAGTTGGAGTCACGGGAGTCGTTCTCGCGGGGGCCGGACTCGGCGTCGTGGTCCTCTCCGCCATCTCACTATTCGGTCCGCATCTCATTCAGCATATGGCGTTTCCCACGTTTAATATGATCGGGATCATTCAATTGGGCCGATTTTTGGAACGCGTCGACCTCCTCTTCATCTCGATCTGGATCAGCATGATGTATGTGAAAATCTCGATCTTCATGTTCGGCGCCTTTCATTGCTTTGTCCAGACGTTCCGCGTTCGGAGCGAGAAGCCCTTCCTGTTCGCGCTGGGGCTCACCGCCATACTTAGTTCTTTATTTTCCTGGGCCAAAACTCCGTTATTCAACTACTTCAATGCATACGCCCTTGTCCCTTTGCTGCTGACGTTCAATGTTATCCTTCCTTTCATCATTTGGCTCTGCCTCCGTATGACTAGTCCGGGATCGATGAAAGGGAAATCCTGACATGCACAACCTTAGAGTATTCGCACTATTGCTCTTGATCTGTACCGTTCTCCCCGGATGCTGGAATCGAATCGAGCTGAATGAGCTCTCGATCACATCCGCCACCGCATTCGATCGCGATGGAGAGGAATGGGTCATTACGTATCAGGTTATTACCCCGTCCGCGATTTCGGCAGGCATGGGGACTGCCAGCGGCGGCACCGCCCAATCGCCCGTATCCGTCTTTTCCACGCGGGGGCGAACCATCAGGGAAGCCGTTAACCATGCGTCTATGGAACACTCCCGCCGGCTTTTTTTCTCACATAACAACGTCCTGTTGATCAGCGAGCAAGTAGCTCGCTACGGACTGAACCAAATTCTGGATCTGCATTATCGCAACCCCGACGCCCGCGAAACAGTGAGTGTGCTGATTACGAGCGGAAGCGCCAGGTCCGTTCTCGAGCAAATCATGCATACCGAGAAAATTCCCGGCATGGGCATCCGCACAATCATGATCAATGAATCTGAGATCACCTCGATGCTGCCCAACGTGATGCTGTATGAACTCTCCATGACCATGACCGGTCCTGCCAAGAGCGCAGTAATCCCCGAAATCATCGTGTCCGGGGAGCCGAAGGAAACGTCTATGGATGCATTAAAAAAAACGTATTCTACATCCAAATTCCGATTGGATCGACTCGCTGTGGTCCGGGAAGACAAGCTGGCCGGATGGCTCACGAAAGAGGAAGGCTTCGGGGTATCCTTTATTACGAATAAAGTTAAGATAAGCGGACTTGCGTTTTCCTGCAATCAGCCCGACGGACAAGGTTATAACTCTACATTCCGAATACAATCGTCCACCACCAAGCTAAAGCCCAAAAAGCAAAACGGCCGCTTCGTCATGGACGTGGAGATTACAGGGGACGGGGTTTTGATGGAGAGCGGCTGTGCCTTGGACCTGACCAACCCCGACGTTGTGAAGCAGCTGGAAAAGCAAGTCGCGGAGGAAATAACACGCATCGTGAACAAATCCTGGCAAGCGACCAAACAGCTGCGTGTCGATGTACTGGGGTTTGCGGACGCCATTCATCGCAAATATCCCAAGGACTGGAAAACCCTGAAAGACGACTGGGCTTCCGAGTTCGTCAAGATCGAAATGAAGCCCCATGTCACCGTCTCTATGGATCGGATCGGGCTTAGCAACAAAACGTTCCAAACTCCGGAAAAAAGGTGATTAGGATGAGTGCGGGGATGAGGACGGCCCTCTGGGTCGCCGTGTACGGCATCGGTCTCTACGCGGGCATCCGGGCGATGCTCGGAAAAGGGAATGGACGGGATATCGTCTGGTACGTCCTGATCCTGGGATGGTGTGCCTATTTAAGCCTGGGTAAGCTGTACGGGTGGCCGCTCTTGACGGCCGTATCCCCGCTGAACGCCTTCTTCCTGCCTGCAGGCAAGTGGATTGTACAGCTGATGGGAGGTCTGCCAAGCGAATGACCGACAGCACGGAACGGATTTCAACAAAACAGATCGCGGGCATGATCGTGCTGTTCGAGATCGGCAGTACGCCTTTGTTCCTCATCGGAAGCAAAGCAAAGCAGGATGCATGGCTGGCGATGGCGTTCGCCGCCGTCTTCGGGCTGCTGCTCGTAGGGCTGTTCCTCACGATCCAGCAGAGGGAACCCGGACTGAATTTGATGGGGATGCTGAAACTGTACTTTGGCCGCGTCCTCGGGACTGTTGCAGGCTTATCTTACATCGTGTACTTCGGTTACGAATCGATGCGCAATGTGAGAGACTTCGGCGAGTTGATGACGATGTCCCTTCTCACCAGTACGCCTATGTCCGTGATCATGCTGTTCGTCGTCCTCATCGCCGTTTACGGCGTCTACAAAGGGACGGAAGTGATTTTCCGGATTTCCGAGGTATTATTGCCGGTGGTCATCGTCAGCTATGCCATTCTCGTTCTCCTGTTGTTCGTTTCGAAAATCGTTCATTTCCGCATGCTAGCCCCCATAGCGGAGAACGGCCTAGGTCCTGTACTCCGGGCAGCCTTTCCGGACATCGTGTCGTTTCCGTTCGGGCAGATGGTCATCTTTCTTATGTTTTGGCATTTGAACGGCAACACTCGGATCCCTGTGAAATCGTCAATCGGCGCCTATTCGGCGGTTGCCGGCTTCTTAATCTTTATGAATGCGCTCAATCTGGCCATTCTGGGGCCGACTCTTGCCGGTATGAGCGCCCTTCCTTTCCTGCAATCCGTCCAGCTGATCTCGGTCGCGCACCTTTTCGAGCGTCTGGACGTCTTCGTGACTTTCTTGATTTACATCGGGTTGTTCATGAAGATGACCGCCTTCTTCCTATGCGCCGTCCTCGGCTTGGCCCAATTGACCGGAACATCCTATTCCCGCTGGGCATTCCCCATCGGCTGCGTGATCTACGGCACCGCTTTCCTCGAGCCGAATTATACGTATCACATTTCGATCGGGTTCAACACCAGCCTGAAGCTGTTCACCATTTTTCAAATCGCCATCCCTGTCGTCCTGCTGCTCATCATGCTGCTGAGGAAGAAGAGAGGGATTCTCTCTTGAATGCTAAAAACCGCCCGCTCCGATTCGGAGATGGCGGCTTGCGCTTCACGCGTGAGTTGACTCAGTATGTGACGAGCGACATCACGTCGATGTTGCCCAGCTTGTCGCGCCCGTTCAGGTACGACAGCTCGATCAGGAACGCCGCGCCGACAATTTGCCCGCCCAGCTGCTCGATCAGCTTGATCGACGTCGAGATTGTCCCGCCGGTGGCCAGTAGATCGTCCGCGATCAAGACGCGCTGTCCCGGCTGGATCGCATCCTTGTGCATCGCGAGCTTGTCTTTGCCGTACTCCAGGTCGTACCCGGCTTCCACCGTCTCGCCAGGCAGCTTCCCGCTCTTGCGGATCGGCACGAACCCTACGCCGAGCGCGTACGCGAGCGGGGCGCCGACGACGAAGCCGCGGGCTTCCGGACCGGCGATCAGGTCAATATTCTGTGACTTGTAGTGCTCGGCCAGCCCATCGATCACGCTCCGGTACACCTCGCCGTTATTCAGCAGCGTCGTAATATCCTTGAACCGAATACCCGGCTGCGGGAAGTCGGGGATGACGCGAATGTAGTCTTTCAAATTCATACGGGAACCTCCAATGGAATGAAATCAAGCCGTTTCTTCGTAATCCAGTCCGTCAACTCTTGAGCGGTGGAATAAATCAAAGCCGATTCCATCGCCAGCCGCACTTGCCGTTCGCGATACGAGGGGGCCGACTCCAGCTCGGCCCGGGCCGGTTGGGGGACGGTCTGCATCCAGCTCTCGGACCGCTCCACGAACGACAGCTCCTCAAACACTACAAGTATAAACCGAATCGTCTCCGGTGACAAACCCGTTTGGCTGGCAAATTGTCCGATACTCCGGTCGTCTTCCATGGACCATCGCCCGGTATGTATTAGGAGGGCGTACACCTTCTTGAACGTCTCGCGCGCCGGCAGCTTCCAATCGTCCGTATTCCAGTCGGCGAACACGGGATAGATCCGTTCCACCGAGGCCGCAGCCTTCAGCAAGCGGTGCAGCGACGCTTCCGCATTCGGCAGCGAATAGAGCACGAGATCGGTCACGTCCGCGAGCGGCACCTCCTCTGCCGCCGCGTCCAGCGGCACCGCGCCTCGCTCCGCATCCCAGCCGTATATCGGCCACCCGACAGCTTCGACCAGCTTCCGCTCCCGCCTCCAGTGGTAGCTCGACTCGATGACGAGCGCACGCCGGGACGGAGCGATGCGGCTGATCTTGCCGGCCGCCGACCGGCTGCCGTCCAGCTCGCCGAGCTTCTGGGCGAGCCGCTTCTGGCCGCGCCAGTCGAACACCTGGAGCTCGCCGACGCGCATGTCCTGAAGCAGGAGCTGGGGCTTGCGCACCCCGTTCCATTCGTTGATCGACAGCTCGCCGATCAGATCCACCTTCGCCGTAGGCGACAGCAGCTCCGTGAGCGGTCCCCAGCCGAACCCCACCGCTTCCACCGTGACGGCAGACTCTCTCAGGCTCTGCACCAGCTGCAGCTTCAGATGCTGCTTCTCCTTGCCGAGCAGCCGCATGTCCTGAACGGCGAGCCCGGACAGCTGGACTCTTGGAGACGGATTGCCCATCCCGAACGGAGCAAGCGCCTCAATCTGGCGGATGCTGTCCACCGAGACTTCGTCCAGCGCGAATTCCGCGTCGACCTGCAGCACGGGAACGAAATCGTCCTCGTTCAGCCAGTCTTCGGCCAGCTCGTTCAGTCGATCGCCGAACGCCCCGATCGCCTCCCGGGCGAGCGTCATGCCTCCGGCCGCTTGATGCCCGCCGTAATGGTCCAACAGGTCGTCGCACTTCGAGAGGGCGCGATGGATGTCGTAGCCGGCGATCGACCGGGCGGAGCCTTTGGCAATCCCTTTCTCCGCATCGATGCTAAGGACGATGACCGGCCGGTAAAACCGCTCCAGCAGCCGCGCCGCCACGATCCCGATTACGCCGGTGTTCCAGCCCTCCCGGGCTACGACGATCACCGGCCGCAGAGCCGACTCGCCTTCCGCCTCCAGCAGCCGGAGCGCTTCATCGGTCATCTCGTCGACGATCCGCTGCCGCTCCTTGTTCAGCCGGTCGAGTTGCTCCGCCAGCCGCTCCGCTTCGTCCAAGTCGTCCGTCGTCAGCAGCCGAAGCGCATCGCCCGCATGCTGCAGCCGCCCGCTGGCGTTGATCCGCGGCGCCAGGGAGAAGCCGAGATGGGTGGCTGTGATCTCCTTGCCCGCAAGGCTGCATACGCCGAACAACGCCTGAAAGCCCGGATGCCGGGTGGCCGCCAACCGGGACAGCCCCAGCTTCACGATGCAGCGGTTCTCCCCGAGGAGCGGCATCAAATCGGCGACCGTCCCCAGCGCCGCATATTCGGCCAGCTCTTCCGGTATATCGCCCAGCAAGGCGTGAGCCAGCTTCCAGGCGACTCCTACTCCGGCCAGCTGCTTGTTCGGGTATGGGCAGCCCGGCTTTTTCGGATTGATGATCGCATAAGCATCGGGCAATTGCTCCGGCGGCTCATGGTGATCGGTCACGATGACCTCCAAGCCCAACTGCGTCGCATAAGCGACTTGCTCGGTGGCGCTAATCCCGGTGTCCACCGTGATCAGCAAGGAGACGCCCGCCTCGCGGGCGGCATCGAGCGCTGCATTGTTGAGGCCGTAGCCCTCGAGCATCCGGTGCGGGATGTAGGTGTCGAAGTTCGCCCCTAGCATCCGGAGCAGCTGCGTCATAAGCGCAGTGCTGCTTACTCCGTCAGCGTCATAATCGCCGTAGACTCGAATTTTCTCCCCGTTCTGCAGCGCCTGCCGGATTCGTGCGACCGCCGCATCCATCCCATCCAACAGAAAAGGATCATGTACATGATCCTTTCCCCCGTTTAAGAACCGGTCCGCCTCCTCTACGGTCGTCATGCCTCGGGCTACGAGAAGTCTGGCGACGGCAGGGTGTATATTCAGTTGGGCGGCCAGCTGCTCCGCTGCCGGAGAATCGCTTGCCGCCGCCGTCCATCTTGCTTTTGAATGAAGCATGTTGTTCCTCCTGGGCCCCCCGCTTCATCGCTCCGTTCCCGCCGCCTTAATGCAGCAGGGTCGGGTGTTCGGATTGATCGGAATCCACATTGTTTTTGTACGGGTACCCCGGATCATATGGATTGACGTGAATCATCACGTCGGAGACATGGCCGAACCGGCGCAGCAGCTGCTGCTTGACGCATTTGCCGATCTCGTGGCCTTCGAACACGGTGATTCTCGGGTTCACGCTGATTTTAATATCTACTATGACATAATGGCCGTGTTCTCTCGCTCGCAGCTCATTCACCGCGATGACGCCCTTCACCCGCTGGGCCGTGTCCAGCATATCTTCCGTTTCTTCCTTGTGCAGCACATGTTCGATCGCCACATGAACCGATTCCATCACGATCCGGTATCCCATCCGCAGCACGAGCAGCGCCACGAACAGACCGGCGGCCGGGTCCGCATAGTACAGCCACGGCTGGCCGAGGTAATCCCCCAATACCGCGCCTCCTACGCCTAACAGAACGGCGATGGAGGACAGCACGTCGGTCCGATGGTCCCAGGCGCTAGCGATCAGGGCTTGGCTGGAAATTCTGCGGCCGAGGCGGATGCTGTATTGAAACAGCCCTTCCTTCACCACGATCGCCACGCCTACCGCGATGAGCGCGTACCATTCCGGAGGGGCTTCCACGCCGCGGAAGATCGTCTTCACAGCCGACAGGCCGATCTCCAGGCCGACGAGCAGGAGCAAGACCGAAACGACGATGGCGGCGATCGATTCCGCCTTGCCATGTCCGTAAGAATGGTCCGCGTCCGCCGGCTTCTTCGCCGCCTTCAGACCGATCAGCACGGCGATCGAGCCCGCCACGTCGGAGGCGGAGCTGGCCGCGTCGGCGATCAGCGCTTTACTCCCCGACAGCAGGCCGACGACGGCTTTCAGCACCGTAAGCATCACATTGCCGACTATGCCCAACCAAGCAGCAAAACGAGCTTTTTCAAATCGCTGCTCTGTCATATTGCCACCCCTTGAACCTATTATGTTTGACGCACGGCCATGAGCTCCGCATCGATTGCTTTAGGATTGCTTCGCCGCGACCGCTACTTTTCTCGATTTCATCGACTTGCGCTTCAGCAGGAACCACATCGGCGTAGCCAGGCAGATCGAAGAGTACACGCCGCTCACCAGGCCGATAATTTTCGCCAGGGCAAACAGCTTGATGGACTCACTGCCGAAGATGAATAGACACAGGGCGGCCACGAGTACGGTAATGACCGTATTGATGGAGCGGCCCATCGTCTGCCAAATGCTCTTGTTGACCAAATCCGCGAGGTCCTCCTCGGTCCGCAGCTTGGAGAAGCGGATGTTCTCCCGGATCCGGTCGAGAATGACGATCTTATCGTTGATCGAATACCCGATCGTCGTCAGAATGGCCGCCACGAACGGCAAGTCGACCTCGAACCGGAAGATCGAGAAGATGGCGATTACGAAGAACGCATCGTAGAGGATGGTCACGATCGCCGACAGCGCGAACCGCCACTCGAACCGGATCGTCACGTACAGACAAATGCCCAAGCTCGCGATCGCCACGGCGATCAGCGCTTTTTTGCCGAGCTCCTTGGCCATGTCAGGCGTCACCGTATTCACTTCGGTCGACACTTGCGGGCCGTAGGCTTTGACGAAGACGTCCGTGACGGTTTTCTTGTCCGGATCGCTCAGAATATCGTCGAATCGGGCCGACACGCGGTCGCCCGCATCTCCGCCGATCGTTCGGACCGCCGGCACGAACCCGGATTCCTCGAACAGCTGATCCGCCTGCTCAACCGTAATCGATTTGCCGAGCGAGATGTCCATCGAAGTCCCGGATTTGAAATCGACCCCATAGTGGAGATTGAACAGCAGCAGCATGACGATCCCGACTACGGTAACGGCACTCGACAGGATGAAGAAGATGTTCCGGTGCTTAATGAAATCGAAATGGGACTTGTAATCTTTAAAGTGCACGGATCTCCGCCTCCTTCACGCCGTAGTAGCCTGGTTTCTTGAACAGATTGGAGCGGATCAGCAAGTGAATGAGCAAGCGCGACAGGAAGACGTTCGTCAAGATGCTGACCAGGATGCTGACGATCAACGTCAACGCGAATCCACGGATGGCACCGTTCCCGATGTAGTATAGTACCGCGCCGGCGATAATGTTCGTGATGTTGGCGTCCATAATCGTCCGGAACGAATGCTTCGAACCCGCCTTCAGCGAGGAGAGCAAGCTCTTGCCGCTGCGGATCTCTTCCTTAATCCGTTCGTACATGATGATGTTGGCGTCGACCGCCATCCCGATCCCGAGCACGAGCGCGGCGATGCCGGGCAATGTGATCGTCGCGTTCATGAAGTTGAACATGAGCAGGACCGCCCATGTGTACGTAATGAGCGTGATCGAAGCGACTACCCCTGGAATGCGGTAGAACGCGATCATAAAGATCAGAATGAGCAATGACCCGATAATCGCCGCCTGCACCGTCTGGTGCAGCGATTGTTGGCCCAGTGTCGCGCCTACGGACTGAGTATATTTCTCGGTCAACTTGAGCGGCAGGGCGCCCAGGTTGATCGTATCCTTAATCTTCTTCGCTTCCTCGTACGAGTAGCTGCCGGAGATCGTCGCGTTGCCGTCGGACAACACGGACTGGACGACGGGGGCGGACAATTCCGTTTCGTCGAGATAGATGGCGAGCTTTTGGCCCAGCAGCTTCTCCGTCACGGCCTTGAATTTGGCCGCATCCTTCACCTTGATATGAATCTCGGGCTGGTTCGTGCTGCCGAAGCCGACTTCGGCTCCGCCCTCTACGAAATCGCTACCAACTAACTCCTTGGTGCCGTCCGGTCCGCGGAAGCTGAGCTCGGCCGGCTTTTTCAGCAATTGGCGCACTTCGTCCTGGTTCTCCACGCCTGCGAGCTTCGCGCGAATCCGGTTCGTGCCTTCGGTCGTCACTTCCGGTTCGGCAACGCCGCTCGCATTGGCCCGCTTCTCCAGGCTCTTCGCCGTCTCCACGAGCGAATCCCGCGTAATGGCTTTGCCGGCCTCGATCGGCTCGGCTTCATACAAAATCTCGAAGCCGCCCTTCAAGTCCAACCCAAGGCGAATGTTTTTCAGCAGATACGGGCTTGTCCCACCTACAACCCCCAAGGCGACTACTACGATTAATAGAAAGGTTACTAGTCTCTTTACATCCATCTAGGCGTACTCCCTTCGATCCTCAATATTCCCATTATAGCCATCCGCAAAATATGAGTCAATTTGACTCGAGTCCGCAAAATTTTGGCTCGGTCCTGACTGCACTCCCATAAGATGAAAGCTCCACAAAAAAAGACCCAACATTTAGAATTGGGCCCCTTTGTATATGCTGAGCGTCATCCAGTTCATCAAGGTTGTGACCTTCAGCGATAAAATATCGTTGACCATTTTGTGCAAAAGCGGTTGACCTTGCTTTCCGTACTTGTCGCTGACGCAGTTCCAGACATCCTGGCCGGTCACGCTGTCGTAGCCCAGCATGCGGAATTCGTCCGCCTTGCTGTCGCACAGCTCCCGAATCGTCTGCCACAGCTCCTGCTCCTCGTCGGACAACCGGCTTTTGTCGATCTCGCTCCCCCACGTCATGCGCTTCCCTCCGTTCTAGAACAGCAGTATTACTGTATTCGCTGCGAACGAGCCGATTCCTGCCTGGCATACGGGCTTGGACCAAAAACTTTGCATGAGCTTGGCCACATGTAGCATATCCATAACTAGGCTCCACAAAAGACATGCCCCCGTACATTGCCCAGGAAGGAAGAAACCGCGTGGACAAACAATCGTTTATAAAAGGAACCATGATCCTGCTTGCGGCCGGCATCGTCAATCGCATTCTCGGCTTCATCCCGCGCATTACGCTGCCCCGCGTCATCGGCGCGGAAGGCGTAGGGCTGTACCAGTTGGGCTATCCATTCATGATCGTCGTCTTGACCTTGATTACGGGAGGCATTCCGCTGGCGGTGGCCAAGCTGGTCGCCGAAGCGGAATCCGAGGGCAATGCGCAGCGCATCCGAACGATTCTGAAAGCATCGCTCTCCATTACGGTCAGCTTAAGCCTGCTCTTCATGGCCGTCTGCATGGCTGCCGCACCTTGGATAACCACCCGGCTGCTGACCGATGCCCGCGTGTACGACACGTTCGTCAGTATGAGTCCCATCCTGCCGATCGTAGCCATCTCCTCCGTCTTCCGCGGCTATTTCCAAGGGCGTCAGAACATGATTCCTTCGGCTGTCTCGGGGATCGTGGAGACCGTGACCCGCATCGTGGCGATGCTCCTCTTCGCTTACCTGCTCCTGCCGTTCGGCGTCGAGAAGGCTGCGGCCGGCGCCATGATCGGGGTCGTCTTCGGCGAGCTGTGCGGCATGCTCGTGCTGCTCTACCACCACAACCGCAACCCGCTTCGCCGGTCGGTGCAGAACTGGATCGCCACGGCCAAGGAACACCGGTTCCGCGAGCAGCTAAGTCGCATTATCTCCATCTCGGTTCCCGTAACCGGCAGCCGCCTCGTCGGCTCGACATCCTACCTGCTCGAGTCGATCATGATCGCGCAGAGCCTTGCGCTCGCGGGCATTGCCACCGGTGTGGCGACGGCCCAATACGGGATGCTGCAAGGGATGGTCATCCCGATCCTGCTGCTGCCCGGGGCGCTTACATACTCACTCTCCGTCTCGCTCGTTCCTTCGCTCTCGGAAGCGGCGGCGAAGAACGACCGGATCACGATTCACAAACGGCTGCACCAATCGCTTAAGCTCGCGCTCGTATCCGGCGCCCCGTTCGTAGTCCTGATGTATATCCTCGCCGAACCGATCTGCTATTATATGTACGGCAATATCGAAGCCGCCCGCATGCTGAAGCTGATGGCTCCGGTCGCCTTGTTCATTTATTTTCAGGGCCCGCTGCAAGCGACCCTGCAGGCGCTCGACCGCCCCGGGACGGCCCTGATGAACACGTTCATCGGAGCCGCCGTGAAGCTCAGCCTCATCGTTTGGCTCGCCTCGCAGCCGCAATGGGGCATCCTCGGCGCGGTCGTGGCGATCAACGCGAATATTATCCTCGTCACGTTGCTGCATTGGAACAGCGTGTCGAGACACGTGAAGTTCCGCATGGACGGCGTGCATTTTTTCAAAGCAGGCATCGGGATGCTCATCATGGCCGCCTGCTGCCACTTCACGATGTATGGAGCTTGGACGGATCAGACGCTGCTCAAATTTTTGGCCGCGTGCTTGATCGGCAGCCTCGTTTACTTGACTTCCATCGTCCTGCTCGGTATGGTGGACCGGGAAGACGTCGGACGCATTCCGTGGATCGGGCGTTTTTTCCGCAGCTGACCGGCCCTCACTTCTTTCGCTTCAAATTGATATACAGCTTCCCTCTATGGTCGATCGAGCAGAAAAACACGTCTTTCAAGTCCGACGCCCCTCGCTCCTGAATTTTATTCTTGAGCCAGAACCGGGTTTTCCCGATCTTCTCCAAATTTTGCTCCTGGACTTTGCCGTCCATGATGAGCGGTAGCGGCAGCCCTTCATAATAAAACTTGCCGTTCCCGGATTGGGTCGCCTGCTCTTTATTTTTCTCCACTACGCTTAGCTTGCCCGACGTTTCCAGAATCGCGAACTCCACATCGGCCACATTCGTCACTTTATTTTCTCTCAGCTGCAGCAGCAAATCATCGAGCGTATACCGCTGCTTCATCATCTCTTTGCGGTTCAGCTCTCCGTTCTCGATTACAAAGCTAGGCTTGCCGTCGAACAAATCCCGGATCCATTGCGACTTAAGCGCGAGAAATGCGATCGAGATCTGAATCAACACCAAGATCGTCATCGGGAGCACGCCGTGCATAATCGGCATCTCCGTATCTTCAATGATGAATACCGCAATTTCGGCGATCATGATCGAGATGACCAGATCGAACACCGACAGCTTGCCGATTTCTCGTTTGCCCATGATTCGCATAATCAGGAACACGACAAAGTACACCAGTACGGTCCGCAAAAGAACGACCCAAGCATCACTGGACGCCAACCCGATCCCCCCGTTCAATATGGATTCATTGGTATTCTGACCATGGCCCACCGGGCTCATGCAACGCTTGGGTGTTCAATAATTGGCAAGGTCGGCCCTTTCCTTGTACTAATTCGGCCAAGCCGCCCATACAATGGAAGTGTGTGTACAAACCGTAAATTCCACTAAGTCGGGAGGTGTACAAGAAGTATGAATTCATTCACTAAAGTTCCCCGTATCCGCATCACGTCTCCTCTGCTGTCCGGGCTCATCAGCGCCGCAATCGTCCTGCTAATCGGTCTGCTCGTGCTGTCGATTCTGCTCACTTGGACCAACATGAAGGAGCAGTCGCTCACCGCATGGGTCTACATCATCCATGCGCTTGCCTCCGCATTCGGCGGCCTGAGCAGCGGCAAGCGGGCGGATAAGAAGGGATGGTATCACGGCGGATTGGCCGGTGTCATCTACAGCGTGATCATCCTGCTGGCCGGATTCCTCGGTTTCGATGCCGGACTAGACGCCGCTACGCTCGCCGTCCTGTCGCTCTGTTTCGCAAGCGGCGCTCTGGGCGGCATGATCGGCGTAAACCGGAAGTAAGAAGCTTCCTTATGCGGTTGTTCCATGCCGGCTTGTTTTGTTAAGAAAGGATCTAACTGGTCATTTCCCTTCCCCTTCCCCTGTGCTATAATAGTTAGGTTCATGACATCAACATTTTCCATTTTTAGGGGGAGCATCATGTTTCTCATTCATTCGATGACCCAGGTAGCGATTCTGATTGCCGTTTCGGTATATATATTGCTATTTTTCTCGATGAATCGAAACCCCCTGCAGCCGTTTCACGCCGCCGGGGTTTTTGTTCATGAAATATTCACGTCCCGCAAAGTCCTGTTTCATTTCGCGGCGGTGCTGCTGGTTCTATTCTTCAATAAAATCGAGCAGTCCGTCGAACGGAATATGGACTATCACGCCGACTTCACGCCTTCTGTGTTCAAGCTGGAGGGGCAGTTCGTCTCGATGTTTCAGAAGCTGTTCGAGAACTCGTTCCTGACGCATGTGCTCAGCTACTACTATGTCGTGGTATTCACCGCGCTCATGGTTGGCTCGATGTTCCTATATTTGCTGCACAAGAACAAGAAGCTGTTCTACGCCCTGTGCTATGCGATTATTCTCAACTACATGATCGCGATTCCGTTCTACCTGTTCTTCCCGGTCACTGAAGTGCACGCGTTCAATCCGAACGTCCGTTTTTTGATGCTCGACGTGTTCCCGTCCTTCGAGACGGAATACCGTCCATTGTCCGGGCTGGACAACTGCTTCCCGAGCTTGCACACCTCGCTGTCCGTCACATTGGCGATTTTGGCGCGGCGGTCGGGCAACTTGTTCTGGAAACGGTTCGTGCCGATCAGTGCGGTTATCATTATTTTCTCGATTTTTTATCTGGGCATCCATTGGCTGACCGATATGACGGGTGGTCTCGTGCTGGGGCTGTTCGCGTCCAAACTGGCGCTGCGCCTGAGCGAAGGCCGCCAGCTCGCACCGGTGTCGCTGAAGGAGCGCTTCGAGTGGGATAAGCGCGATGCGCAATAAGTTTAGACGAAAAACCCTCCGGAACTCGCTGTTCCGGAGGGTTTTGTTGTAGGATTTAGTGGGTCAATCGACCTCTAGGCTTATGGAAGATGCGCTCCCACGCTTTATCAAACCATTTGTGGAGCAGCGGCAGCACGGCGTAGTCTACCCCGAATTTCCCTGCGTTCGCACCCGCCGCGATCACAATGGTGCCGAGGAAGAACAACCACGGGTTGGCGCTTACGGTACCTCCCAGCATAAACATGAGGTTCATCAGCATTCCGAAGAACACCGCAGCGGTTGTCAAACAGCCAAGGATCAATCCGAGCCCGACAAGCAGCTCCCCCCACGGGATGATGACGTTGAACAGCTTCACGTTCGGCAGCGCGAAAGCTTTCAAGAATGCCACATAGTTCGGATACAGCATGTCGGTCGTCCCGGTTTCGAGCACCGGCTTGGCCACAGCGTTATTGAGAAACCCCGTGGCATCGAATGGCTTTGCACCGGTAAGCTTGTGCCACCCCGCGGTCAACCACTCGTATCCGACATACAACCGGACGAACATCAACAGGATTGCCGCGTACTTGTTCGTTCTTAACCAGTTCATCATATCGACCATCTCCCTTGTTCTTGATGGCTTAATTATAAATCCGATCCGCTGCCTTCCTTGTGAGATTAATCACTCGCCATAGCGGAATTTGCAATATTTTCTCGCTAATGTCGCCTGACCAGCAGCCCTGCGTATTCCTCCGGCGTATTGAAGCAGTCGATGAACGAAGACTCGATTCCTTCCGTCTGGAATTCGGTTTCGCGAAGTTCTCCCCACGAGATTTCCTTCAATACACGGGATACCGCCGGGTCCCCGCTTTGCAAGAGACGCCATACTGCCTCGGCACAGGATCGGTCATACACGCCGTGCAGCGGATATACGCGGCCTTGGACCCAGGGAAGCGCCGCGTCAAAGCCTTCATGCTTCTTGGTCTGGAGCAGCTCCGCCGCTTGGGCGGACAGGAACGGCATATGACACCCGACGATCCATACGTCCCGGTTGCGGGCCAGACTGAGCCCCGCATACATGCCGCCCAGCGGTCCACGGTTCGGTACGAAATCCGTTATAATGCGAATCTCCGTATCCAATAGACGGAAATACGGTTTGGGTTCGTTCGTTACCACAATCAACTCGTTGCAAACCGGCTTCATGAGCCGAAGCTGACGTACGATGAGCAACTCATCCCCGAAGTGCAGCAGCCCTTTGATCTGCCCCTCCATTCTGCGATCGAACCCTCCTGCTAATATGACGCCGGTCATCACGATCCATCTCCTCCTCCCCGGCAACAGCTCCCGTCTACGCCTGTCGCACAAGAGAGGTAATCAATCCATACGTTCCGTCGATCCGTTTGTATACGACGTCCGTCGATCGTGTCGCGCTATTGATGAAAACATGGAAGTTGTGATCGAGCAAATTCATCTCCAGAATGGCTTCCTCCACATCGACCGGCTTCAAGCCGACGTGCTTGACCCGTACGATCTCAAAGGGGTTCGGTTCCTCCTCCACTTGCGTGTTCGAGGCAAACTCCGGCATGCCCCCGCGGCGGAGTCTTCTGCGCATCTTTTCCTTCAGCTTGCGAAGCTTCCGCTCCAGCTTGTCCGCTACTGCGTCTATCGAGGCGTACATATCGTCCGTACGTTCTTCCGCCCGGACGACACCTCCCTCCAGTCGGAGCAAGACTTCTACTTTGTGCGTGTCCTGCTTGTGGCCGCCTACGATAAATGTGACCACGGCTTCTTCGACCTGAGCGACCAATTCCGTGCGTCTGATTTTCTGTTCCGCATATTGCTTCATAGCATCCGTAACTTCCATTTGTTTCCCATGGAATAGAAAACGCATAAGTGTCATCTCCTCCTATCAAGACTACCTTTACTCCCGTTCGCCATTGCCGCTGCCTTTCACGATCAAGACAGGGATTTTCGCTTTTTGCACGACGGCATGGCTGACGCTACCAAGCACGAGTTCCTTCAAGCCGCTCAGTCCCCGGCTTCCCATGACGATCAAGTCACAGCCCTTCTCCTCAGCGGTCTCCAAGATCGTGTCGATCGGGAAGCCTTCCCGCATTTCCACCGCTGTGTAAGGCAGTTCTGCAACGACCTTGCGTGCCTTCCCCAGCGTCTCTTCCGCGTATTTGTAGAACTCTTTATCGGCAATCGCTGAACCGGCGTAGTATGCCGCGCCTACCACGATGCTCGGTAAATGAAACGCATGAAGGACGGTCAATTGGGTCACCGGATTCGCGCGTATAAGGCTTACGGCTTGCTCCAGCGCCTTTTGGGCCAGCTCCGAGCCGTCATAGGCGACTAGAATGTGTTTGTATCCCATTGTAATTCCTCCCTTTTATAAATTCGATCTCCTTGATGGCTTCAGTATATAGCTGATGCCGCATGGCGGATGTGAGGAATATCACAACAAAAAAGGAGCGTTTCCGCTCCTTGTATTTCCTTGAGAAATCAATCTTTATGACTCTTCTTAGGTATGATCAGCGTTACGAGCGTTCCTTCATTCAGAGCCGACCGGATCCGCAATTGTCCCCCGACGGACTTGGCTCTCTCCTCCATGCTGAGCAACCCTACGCCTTTCCCTTTCGTGTCGCGCGAAAACCCTCGGCCGCGGTCCTCCACCTGCACCTCAACCGCCTTCCCTCGGTCAAAAATGCGAACGAACGCTTCGTCGGCTTGCGAATATTTCATCACATTGGTCAGCGCTTCCTGGATAATGCGATAAATGACGGTTTCGGCCTGTATCTCGAGCCTGCCGCTCAATTCGTTCTCGAAGTGGATTCCGATCCCGTAATGCTGAGAGAAATTGTCCAGAAACGTACGAAGGGCGGGTACGACACCCAGATCGTCGAGAACCGATGGACGCAGTTCCCAGGCAAGACTCCGAATTTCCTCGATGACGCTGGAGATGCTGCCCCGGAGCTGCTGCAGGTCCGATCTCGGCTCATCGCTCAGAATCCGGTCGACCTTGATGAGCAGCGAGAACAAGCTTTGCCCGATCCCGTCATGCAATTCCCGCGAGAAGCGCCGGCGTTCTTCCTCCTGAATTTGCATCATGTCGGCGAGCATCTGCTGCAGATCTTCCTCGACTTCCTTGAGCCGCGTAACATCGTTGCGGATTGCCAAATACTGATAAGGCTTGCCCTGTTCGTCTAACAACGGCACGATGGTCGTGCGAACCCAGTAGTGCGAACCGTCTTTGGCGAGATTCTTGATATCCCCTTGCCACACGCGACCCGACGCGATCGTCTGCCACAAGTTCCGCATGAAACTCTTCTCATGATACCCGGAATTAATGATCCGATGGTCCTGTCCGAGCAGCTCCGCCCGCGCATAACGAGATATTTCGCAGAACTTATCGTTCACATATAGAATAATCCCTTTGCGATCCGTCAAAGCGACAATGGAGGATTCATCCAGGGCGAATTTGACGTTGGCCAGCTGTCTTAGCGAATGCTTCAGCTCGTCCCGCAGTTTCGGATCGATCGCTTCTCCGTCAAGCCGATTCAGGAGCTGCATGACATTCTCACCGATCACCTCGGGATATTCAGATGCCGGGAAATCGTTACTCATAATTCAACAGCCCTTTTTTCAACGCATACTTAATAAGGTCGGGACGCGTCTTAAGGCCAAGCTTTTCCATGAGGTTCGCTTTGTGCGTTTCGACGGTCTTCACGCTCAGGATCAGCTGTTCGGCGATCTCCTTGTTGGAATAGCCTTTGGCCGTCCAGCTCAAAATCTCTTTCTCCCGTTCAGATAGCGTCTCGAATGCGCCGCCGTTGTCCCCGTGTTTATGGCGCTCCAAATATTCGTTCATCAGCCGCTTCGTTGCCGTCGGGTACAAATAAGCGTTGCCGTTCGCAACGGATCGAATGGCCGAAACCAATTCGTCATGCGGGGCACTCTTCAAAATATAGCCTGCGGCACCGGCGTGAATCGCCCGGAATAAATATTCGTCGTCGTCGTGCATCGTCAAGACGAGTACGGCAATATCGGGTGCTTTCTGCTTCAGTTCGGCGGTGGCGGTCATCCCGTCTTTCCCATGGGGCATGCTCAAATCCATCAGCACGACATCGGGCTGGAGTTGAAGCGCCTTGGCGATGCCCTCATCGCCGTCCGCCGCTTCGCCCACAACCTCGATTCCGTGCTTGCCGTGCAAGAGCGAGGCCAGGCCGGACCGGACGACAGCATGATCGTCTACAATCATTAGTTTCATTAGAGAACACCGCTTTCCGCCAACTTATTGATAAGCCTATCTTATCACAAAAGAAAAGGTTCCTTTAAGGCATATGGAAAGCGGCGGCGGCAGTCGCGATCCTAGCCGACGTATCCGCCAGCAATTGAAGCGTCGCGTCGTTATAGCTCCGCACGGCGCGAGAACCTAGTAAGATCAAGCCTACAGCACTTCCATCCACGATAACCGGGGTGGCTGCGACGGAGGACAACCGTTCCGACAGAAGAAGCGGTGCGTCTTCTCGGCGCAAGTCGGAAGCGTTCCGGTGCCGGTCGAGCACGATCGTTCGTCCGGTTCGCAGCGCCGCGCCTGCGATACCGCGTCCGGGCTGAACGGTCAGCCGAAGGAGCCGGGTGCCGGATTCTCCGACGGCCCGCTTCCACCGCCACTTCGACTGCGGCGAATCCGGGGCGGCATAGGCGGCCAGATCGCTGCCCGTTTCATCGCGTAGACGCTGAAGCTCGTTTGCCAGCCGGGCATCGAAGCTGTCCATCCCGTCTCACCTCCTTTGCGGTGCGTTCTGACGTTGAACCTTCCCCATCTATTGTAACTGGAATGCATCCCGATTGCATTCGGGGAACACCATGAGAATTCCCTAAGGGAATTCCCTATTCGTTCAATGTGCGATGGATCCCGGCTAGGGGTGCTTCCCTGAAAGAAGAGAGTGATTTTCCTCACAAATAAATAAGGGAGTTCCTGTCGGATATTCAGGGGATCTCCCGATGGGAGTCATCGCCTCCGGAGAGTATGATAAGAGTATAAAGAGTGAACGAGAGGACGGTAATCACGATGACGACTGCGATCGAGATGAAAGGTAGGGCTGCAGAAGGCTGCACCGGAGGCCAGCCATGGGGGGCGGATGCGTTTTTTAGCCCGGAGCATCGCGAACTTCTGGAAGGACTGATGTATCCGAAAAAAGTGGAAGCCCACAAGTATCTGTTCTGGGAAGGCGATGCAACCGGCAAGCTCTACTATGTGCGATCGGGTCGGGTTAAATTAACCAAAACAACGGAAGACGGCAAGACGATCAACTTGTCGATTCAGCGGCAAGGGGATTTGATCGACGCACTCGATATGACCGGCAGCGGCGTGTACGGCTACAGCGCCGAGTCGATCGAAGATGCCGAGTTCGGGGTCATTCAAGAAAAAGACCTTGAAATTTTGCTGCATCGGCACGGAGACTTTGCCGTAGCTTATACTCGATGGATGGCCCTGCAGCATATGACGACCCAGTCGAAATTCCGTGATCTGCTCCTGTTCGGCAAACCGGGGGCGCTCGCTTCGACGCTGATTCGGTTGTGCAACACGTGCGGAGTGGCGACGAAGGACGGCATTCGATTGACGATGAAGCTGACCAATACGGAACTGGCCGATTTCATCGGCGCGACGCGGGAAAGCGTGAACCGCATGCTGAGCGAGTTCAAGTCGGACGGCATTATCGATATCGAGGGCGGGTTCATCATCGTGAAGACGCTGAAGGAGCTGAAGGCGATTTGCCAATGCCCGTCCTTCCCGGCTTGTCCGCGTGAAATATGCCGGATATAAATGTTCACCAACCCAAAAACACGTTCCCCGCAAGGAACGTGTTCTCGTCATCCGCGGCCTTATGCCGCCGTATGTATACGGATCTTACTTGCTCTCTGTAGGCGTAGAGGCCGGAGCTGGAGCTGGTGCCGCAGTCGTTACCCCGTTGATGGCCGACCGGTCGAACGTGAGCTTGGTCACGTCGTTGACGCGAAGCACGACGATGTCGTCGGTAATCTCCACGATCGTGCCGTGCATGCCGCCGATCGTCGTCACCTTGTCGCCCTTCTTCAGTTGACCCAGCATCGACGTACGGGCTTTGGAGCGCTTCTGCTGCGGACGGATCAGCAGGAAGTACAAGACCGCGAACATCAGAATGAATGGCAGAAACGTCATCAAGCCGCTATAGGGGCTTGTAGTCGTCGCCGCATCTTCGGCTAAATTCCACATGTGATTTCCTCCCTTTTAATTCGGTGCCTCTCTCACTTTTAAAACCCTTTGTCATTCTCATTCATGCCATAGCGCTCGAAAAACTCATCCCGGAAGTCCAAGAGACGGTCTTCCATGATCGCCTGTCTCACTTGCCGCATCAAGTCCAGCAGGAAGTACAAGTTGTGGTACGTCGTCAGCCGGATGCCGAACGTCTCGTCCGCCTTGATCAAGTGACGCAAGTAAGCCCGGGAATAGTGCTTGCACGTGTAGCAGCCGCAATTCGGATCGAGCGGTCCGAAGTCGCGGGCATACTGCGCATTGCGAACGACGAGACGCCCCTGACTCGTCATGCATGTCCCGTTCCGCGCAATGCGGGTCGGCAGCACGCAGTCGAACATGTCAATGCCGCGGATCGCCCCTTCCACCAATGCGTCCGGCGAGCCCACCCCCATGAGATAGCGGGGCTTGCCCTGGGGCAAGAGCGGTACGGTGCATTCCAGCATCTCATACATAAGAGGCTTCGATTCGCCCACGCTCAGTCCACCAATAGCATACCCCGGAAAATCCAGGGAAGTCAACTGGGCCGCGCTCTCGGCGCGCAGATCGGCGTACATGCCGCCCTGCACGATCGCGAACAAGCCTTGCTCCTCCGGCCTCGCATGGGCGGCGAGGCATCGCTCCGCCCAGCGGGACGTGCGCTCGAGGGATCGCTTGACGTAGTCGTACTCCGCCGGGTAAGGCGGACATTCATCGAATGCCATGATGATGTCGGCACCTAGCGCATTCTGGATCTCCATCGCCTTTTCCGGTGATAGGAACAGCTTGTCCCCGTTCAGGTGGCTGCGAAACTGCACGCCTTCTTCCGTAATTTTGCGCAGCTCGCTTAAGCTGAACACCTGGAAGCCGCCGCTGTCGGTCAAGATCGGGCGGTCCCAGTTCATGAACCGGTGCAGGCCGCCCGCCTCGCGGACGAGCTCATGACCGGGGCGGAGGAACAGATGGTACGTGTTGCTCAGAATAATATGAGCGTCCATCTCCTTCAGCTCTTCCGGGCTCATCGTCTTCACCGTCGCTTGCGTCCCGACCGGCATGAACGCCGGCGTCTCGATCACTCCATGGGGCGTGTGCACCCGACCTAGCCGTGCGCCGGATTGCTTGCACGTCTTAATAGCTTCATACGTAATGGCCATACTTTGCGTTTCCCTTTCTTCCGTTAGAACCGAACTTTAATCGTAAATAAACATCGCGTCGCCGAAGCTGAAAAACCGGTACTCCCGCTCCACCGCTTCCCGGTAAGCCCGCATGACGTTGTCCCGGCCCGCCAAGGCGCTCACGAGCATGACAAGCGTCGACTTCGGCAAATGAAAATTGGTGAGCAGCGCATCGACTACCCGGAACCGATAGCCAGGATAGATGAAAATGTCCGACCAGCCTTCGCACGCTTCGAGCGGGCGGCCTTCGAACCGCTGCCCGACCGTCTCCAGCGTCCGGGCCGACGTGGTGCCGACCGCTACGATGCGGCCGCCTGCCTCGCGGGTGCGACCCAGGATCGCCGCCGTCTCCGGCCCCAGCCGATAAAATTCCGAATGCATCCGATGCTCTTCGACCCGCTCCGCCGAAACCGGCCGAAATGTGCCGAGTCCTACGTGGAGCGTCACATAGGCGAGCTCCACGCCCTTGGCCTTCACCTTCTGCAAATATTGCGGCGTGAAATGCAACCCGGCCGTCGGCGCGGCGGCCGACCCTTCATGCTTGGCATAGACGGTCTGATACCGCTCCCGGTCCTCGAGCTGTTCCTTAATATACGGCGGGAGCGGCATCGTTCCCAGCCGGTCCAATATTTCTTGAAAAATGCCGGAATAGCGGAAACGGATCGTCCGCATCCCCATCTCGCCTTCGTCCTCCACCTCGGCGGACAACTCGTCGGCGAAGCGGACGACCGCCCCGCGGTGCATACGCTTCCCCGGCCGGACAAGCGCTTCCCAGCGGCCCTCCTCGAGCTGATTCAGCAGCAGCACCTCGATCTTCGCTCCGGTGTCGGGCTTCACCCCGAACAGCCGGGCAGGAATGACGCGCGTATCGTTCAAGACGAGCGTATCGCCCGCACGGAGATAATCGACGAACTGTTCGAAGCGCCCATGCTCGATCTGCCCCGTCGACTTGTTCAGGGCGAGCAGCCGGGACGAAGTCCGCTCGGCGAGCGGCGTCTGAGCGATCAGTCGCTCCGGCAAGTCGAAATCAAACGCATTGACATCCATAACCGTCTTCAGTCCTTACTGATAGTAACTCCATTGTAGTAGTATTGCAGGATATACCGGTAGTCATACCCGGATTGTGCCAGGCCGCGGGCGCCCCACTGGGACATGCCGAGACCGTGGCCGAATCCGTAGCCCGAGAAGCGAAACTGCGGATCCATGGTGGCCAGCCGGATTTGTCCGCTCCCGTTCATCATATACCAGTTGCCCTTATTCGCAGCGAGCGGCTTCGCTCCGCCTGTGTCCGATCCGGACAACGCATACACGGTGCCTTGCGGCTGCGTCACCTGCCGGATTTGCCCGTCCGCGCCCATAACGGACATCTTCGCCGTTTCTTCGACCTGGAACCGAGTACTCGGCAAGCCTTGCAGCGCGGTACGGAAATTATCCGATTTGGCCAGCGTCACGGACTTGCCGTTCAGCTTCATCTCCGTTACACGGGCGGACGGACCCGTCTTGGCTACCTCAACCGAGGTGAGCGGACCGGTGATAGCCGGCGAAACGGTGCCATTGATCGTCTCCAGCAGCTGGGATGCGTTATATGGCCCGCGAATCCAGTTGAATGCATTCGATTCGACATCCTGGCCGATCTTTGTCATGCGGTCGCCCTTGTTCACCTTGGCGATCGCTTCGTTCTTGATATTGTCCACGTAGGGAGCCGGCCGGATCGCGACACCGGAGTCGGTCGCCTCGAGAATCGGAAGACCCGCAGCCGACTTCATCCCGGTATCCTTCGCATAATCGGATCGGATATAACCGGCCGTTCCATCCTGCAGAACCACCCGGAACCACAGGAGCTCGCTAGCCGCCGCGCCCTCGTCGGGGCTCGGCTTCACGGAGACGTACTCGATTGCTTGTCCCCATACTTCAACCGCGTCGCCCGTCATGCCGCCGCCGTTGGAGTAAAAGTAGGGCGTGATCGGAACGCCCTTAGACAGCATCACTTCACCGGCCGTTGCCTGAGCGGCCGCGTTCACGGCGCCGCCCTCGGAGCCGACGCCGTAGTACGCCTGATCGACGGTCGAATCGGAGATATGCGCGATCTGGTATTTGAGCCCTTGCTTGATCGCGAATGTACGCGCGGCTACCGCCTGCGCCTTCAGCGCTTCCGCCGGCCACCCATTGTTCATCTCGGTCCCGACGACGGACGCGACGTATGTCTCGAACGGCACTTCGTTCACGACAGCCAGACTGCCGCTGAACTCGGAGAGCTCCAGACTGCCGCGATACTTGCGCTTGCTGCGCTCCTCGACTTGAACCGGTGCGCCGTCCTTGCCCGTCACCCAAGTCTTCTGGCAGGCGCCGCTGCCGCCCATGGTGTAATGGTCGGCGCCGCGCGCCGCCGTCACACCCGGAAGCCCGGAGGTGACTTCCTCGCGCTTCAGCAAATACGGCTGCGCCGTATTCGCGGTCTGAAGGGCGACCCCGACTTGGGCCGCCTGCTGCTTCACGGCGGCCAGCTGCGCGTCATCGGCGGCTTCGCCCACCCAGACCGCATACACCGGCTTGCCGGCCTGCTCGGTCACGGCGAGGAACGCGTCGAGCCCGCTCTGCAGCAGCGTATCGAGCAGCGGCTTCGCCTCCGCCTCGGTGGCGAACGCCCCGGAGGCGCCGTGCAGCGGCCCGGCGACGGCCGGAGCGCCGCCCCGCAGGAGCGGAGCGACGGTGCCGCTCGCGGCGAGCCGCTGCTTGGCGTCCGTGGCCGCCTGCAGGCTTTCGTACATGCCGGCGTACACCCGGTATACGACTTTGCCGGACTTCGTCTGCTTGTACACGAACGGCTTGTCCTCCGTCGCCTGCAGCGCCTTCGCCAGCGCATCGGCGGCCGCATAATCGGGCGTTTCCAGCAAGCTGACCTTGAACCGGTCCAGGCTGGCCCGCACGGTGACGCCCGGCGCGGTGCCAAACCAATTCGTCACCCCGCCTGGCAGCCGGTTGCCGATATCGAGCCCTTGGTCGGACGTCAGGGTGACGGCAGGGACTACAACCCGATAGGATTTGCCCGAATCGATGAACAGGGCCACGCGAATCGTATCCATATGCGGCACGGCGGCATAGCTGACCGCAGGAAAGGCCGGCGCCGCCGCCATCGCGGTGAAGCTCAGTCCGAGCAGAAGGGCGACTCCATGTCTTCTCATGCGGAATAAACGCATCGCTTTCACACTCCTTCCAGCCTCATCTCCGTGAGTCGTTTCTAGAACCTGAATAATCGCTACAGGGGCAGAAAAGGACCTTCCTCCTCCGCCGGCTTCCCATCTCCCGCCGGCAGCGGCAGGCCGAGATGCCGGTACGCCTGCGGCGTCACGACTCGCCCGCGCGGCGTGCGCTGCAGGAAGCCGATCTGGAGCAAATACGGCTCATACACGTCTTCGATGGTCTGACTCTCTTCCCCGATCGTCGCCGCGATCGTATCGAGTCCGACCGGGCCGCCTCGGAAGCTCGTCACAATCGCGCGCAGCATCTTGTGGTCGATCTCATCGAGACCGAGGTCGTCGACCCGGATGAGCCGGAGCGCCGTCTGCGCGATGTCGAGCGTAATGATTCCATCGCCGCGTACCTGGGCGAAATCGCGCACCCGCTTCAGCAGCCGGTTGGCGATCCGCGGCGTCCCTCTCGAGCGTTTGCCGATCTCAGTAGCCGCTTCGCCCACGATGCCGACCTGCAAAATGTCGGACGCGCGGCTCACGATGTAGCTCAGCTCGTCGACCGTATAGTACTCGAGCCGGCTCACGACACCGAACCGGTCGCGCAGCGGCGCCGAGAGCAGCCCGGCCCGCGTCGTCGCGCCGATGAGCGTGAACGCCGGCAGGTCGAGCCGGACGGACCGTGCGCTCGGGCCCTTGCCGATCATAATGTCCAGCGCGTAATCCTCCATGGCCGGGTACAGCACTTCCTCCACCGTCCGGTGAAGGCGGTGGATCTCGTCGATGAACAGCACATCGCCTTGCTGCAGATTCGTCAGGATCGCCGCCAAGTCGCCCGGACGCTCGATCGCCGGACCCGATGTCGTGCGGATGTTCACGCCGAGCTCATTGGCGATAATGTTGGAGAGCGTCGTCTTGCCGAGTCCGGGCGGCCCGTATAGCAGCACGTGATCGAGCGCTTCCTTGCGCAGCTTCGCCGCCTCTATGTAGATTTTCAGATTTTCCTTCGCTTGCGACTGCCCGATGTATTCGGCCAAAAATCTCGGGCGCAAGCTCAGCTCCGCCGACTCTTCTTCCATCATCAAGTTCGCCGAGATAATTCGGTCTTCCATGGGGGTCCTCCTTCAACCTTCGTGGGGGCAGGCAATCACCGCCTACACCCCGCTGTACAGCGCCTGGAGCGCCAGCTTCGTCAGCGTCTCCGCCTTGTCCCCGTCCTGCGCCCGTTCCTTTACCCGGCTCCAGGCCCGGTCCGCCTCCGCATCGGTATACCCGAGCGCGATGAGCGCTTCCTTCGCCTCGGCCCAGGCAAGTCCGCCTTCTCCGGTGCCGCCTCCGCCGGACAGCGGGCCTCCGCCCAGACCGGTACCGGTCACGGAGATCGCTCCGGCCGGAACCGGGATCGCACCGAGCTTATCCTTCAGGTCGAGCACGATGCGCTGCGCGGTCTTCTTGCCGATGCCCGGCAGCTTCATCAGGAAGTTCAGGTTATCCTGCTGGATCGCCGCCACGACCGCTTCCGGCCGTCCGGCGGACAGAATGCCCAACGCCACGCGGGGGCCGATGCCCGACACCTCGATCAGCCTCCGGAACAGAGCCTGCTCCTCGCGGGTGAGGAAGCCGAACAGCAGGATCGCGTCTTCCCGGACATGATGATGAATGTAATAGGTCGTGTGTCCTGCGCTGTCGGTCGAGGAGGCATACGGGTTCGGGCAGAACACCCGATACCCGACGCCGTTCACGTCCAGCACGGCATATTCATTTTCTCTATGTACGACGGTCCCTCTCAAAAAATCGATCATGGCTTCGAGACTCCATTCAATTTGTGCTGTAGGACAGCCGAGTGCGCGTGGCAGATGGCGATAGCCAGCGCGTCGGCGACGTCGTCGGGCTTCGGCACGGCCGCCAGCTTCAGGAACAGCTTCACCATCTCCTGCACCTGCTTCTTCTCCGCATTGCCGTAGCCGACAATCGCTTGCTTCACCTGCAAGGGGGTATATTCGGCGATCGTAAGCCCGCGCTGGACCGCGGCCAATTGGATCACGCCGCGCGCTTCCGACACCGTGAAGGCGGTCGTTACGTTTTTATTGAAAAACAGTTTCTCAATCGCCAGCGCATCCGGCTTGTATGTATCGATCAGCTGCAGCATCGAATCGTACACTTCCTGCAGTCGGACGGCCTGGTCGGTATTCGCCTTCGTCTGGATGCAGCCATACTGGACCGGGACGAGCTTGTGCCCCTGCTTGTCGACGAAGCCGAAGCCTACGATGGCGATCCCCGGATCGATGCCCAGTACTCGCATTGCTCCACTCCTTCATAAAAGCGAACGTATGTGTTCTCTTTGTGCCATTATAGCAAATCTAGGAGGGAAAAAGTATCGCACGCACAAAAAAACAGACGAATCGATCGAATCGTCTGTTCCAACGTTCACTATTTTATTACATTTACTCTTCCACGGCGTAGTCGCTAAATGTAGACAGAACGCTGTTGTATTCCAGCAGATCGGTCACCCGTATACCCTCCCGCAGCTGATTGACGGTTTCGTGCGGAAGAGCGCTTTCCAAGAAGCCCATGTTCAGCTGGAAAAAGGTCCGGATCACTTTCTCCCCGGACGGCTCTCCGTCGAACAAGGACAAGTTGCCCGCCCTGTCCAACCCGAAGTAAGCCGTATCCTTGCATCTCGGCGACAAATCCTCAATATGCTCGCGCAGGGTAACGGTCTCTCCCTCGGTCGAGACTTGCCACTGCGGATGCTCGGTATGAAGGCTGCGAATGTCTTGCGCCGACATCTTGCCGAGCTGTTCGATCTCTTCGCCGCACACATACGTGCGGATCGTGCGCACCGTCCAAGTTCCGTTTGATTGGCTAAGCTTGTCCAGCGCGGCAACGTCTGCGTCCGATTGTCCGGCTGCGGGAGAAACGGCGGCTACGGCCGGTTCGTCCGGCCCTCCGTCGACCGGCGCTGCCCACTTGAAGATCGCATACCCCGTTAGGCTTGCCCCGACTGCGATGACGACAGCTCCAAGCGATAGCCAGCGCCGGTTCAGGCGAAGACGTTTTTTCAACTGTTTCATCCGATTGGCGAAGTTCATGGGAATCCCTTCCGTCCTACAATTTTTTTCTAGCTTTCCCAGAAGGGCTCCCCATTATACCAGACCCCCACAAAGTGAGGTTAGCGTTCGCTGCATGCGATGGCGAAACACTCTTTGTGGGGACCTCCGATTATTTTGCAATTTACACTCTAGTCCAAGGAATGTTTCCGTTGCGCTTGGCTTTCGCGATCGCTGCTTTCGACTTGCGGGAGCTCGATTTCGCATTCCGCGAGCCGCTCTTGGCGTTGGAGCCGACGGCTTCGCTATTCACGGACACTGTGGCCGTCTCCTCCGTCCCAGTATCACGATTGTCTTGGCATCCGCAGTCTCTTTTGGCGTGTCCGTACGTGTACGGCGATACGAGCGGCGCGTTCTCATAGGGCACCGAGCTGTACGGCGATACCATCGGCATGTTGTCATACGGATAGTAATGGGCCGGAGCTACCAAAGGAGCGTTGGCGTATGGCGACACGAGCGGCGCGTTTTCGAACGGTGCGTTGGCGTATGGCGAGACCATCGGCGCGTTTTCGAACGGTGCATGGGCGTATGGCGACACCATTGGCGCGTTTTCGAACGGTGCATGGGCGTATGGCGAGACCATTGGCGCGTTTTCAAACGGTGCATGGGCGTATGGCGAGACCATTGGCGCGTTTTCGAACGGTGCATGGGCGTATGGCGAGACCATTGGCGCGTTTTCGAACGGTGCGTTGGCGTATGGCGATACGAGCGGCGCGTTTTCGAACGGCGCATGGGCGTACGGCGATACTAGCGGCGCGTTCTCAAATGGAGCGTTGGCATACGGCGATACGAGCGGCGCGTTTTCGAATGGGGCATGGGCGTATGGCGATACGAGCGGCGCGTTCTCAAATGGAGCGTTGGCATACGGCGATACGAGCGGCGCGTTTTCGAACGGTGCATGGGCGTACGGCGATACGAGCGGTGCGTTCTCAAATGGAGCGTTGGCGTATGGCGATACGAGCGGCGCGTTCTCAAATGGAGCGTTGGCGTATGGCGATACGAGCGGCGCGTTCTCAAATGGAGTGTTGGCGTATGGCGATACGAGCGGCGCGTTCTCAAATGGAGCGTTGGCGTATGGCGATACGAGCGGCGCGTTCTCAA